>DATHPZ010000074.1:0-35828 GCA_035483355.1 Chthoniobacterales bacterium
CGACGTTCTTGAGAACGTATTTGTAATACATCATGTGGTCACCCATCAGGCGAAGCGGCGCAAACCGGATGTCAATTTCTGCCTGACCCGCAGATGCAACTTCGTGGTGTTGCTTTTCGATCGGTACACCGGCCTCTTCGAGTACCAAACACATCTCATTCCGGACATCCTGGAGCGTGTCGGATGGAGCGACTGGAAAGTACCCTTCCTTGTGACGGATCTTGTGCCCAAGATTTGGAAACTCCTCGCGTGCAGAGTTCCAGATCCCTTCAACACTATCGACGCTGTGGAATGAGCTGTTGGAGCTGTAGTCATAACGAACATCATCGAAGATGAAAAATTCTGCTTCCGGCCCGAAGTATGCTATATCGGCGATGCCGGTGCTCTTCAGATAAGCCTCAGCCTTTTCGGCCACGCCGCGTGGATCGCGATCGTACGGTTCTCGCGTAATTGGATCTTGGATCGTACAGATAAAGCTGAGCGTCGGCTCGGCGTTGAAGACATCGATCCAGGCAGTGGCCGGATCTGGGATGACCAGCATGTCGCTGGCGTGAATTGCTCTCCAACCACGGATGCTGGAGCCGTCAAAGCCCAAGCCATCCGTAAAGATGTCCTCGCTGTATTCATTGAGGGTTGTCGTAAAGTGCTGCCAAGTCCCGAGAAGATCGGTGAACTTGAAGTCAATCAGTTTAATTCCCTTATCTTTGATAAAAGAGGTTACTTCGGCTGGGGTCATAAATGATGCAATGGTAGATGATGGGTTAAGGTTAAGGGGTTTTAACCAGGGATTTGGGATTAGACAGAGTACTGGGAGGCGTTTCGATTGGCGTCGGCTAAAGCGCCCTATCCCCGCGTTCTTCCGTTCTTATGCGGATAACCTCCAGGAGATCTTGGACAAAAATTTTGCCGTCGCCTCGTGTTCCGGTCCGTGCGCTTTGCTTTATTGCAGCAACGGCAGAACCTAGCAATTCGTTTCTCACGATGAGTTCGACTTTTAATTTCGGGATGAACGGGAGCCGACTAGGGCTGTAGGGCGGGCGGCTGGATTGAATGGGGTTCCCGTAGCCTTTGACCTCGCTGACGGTCATGCCTTCAATCCCGAGTTCAGCAAGTCCCGACTTTACCTCCTCTAATTTAAAGGGTTTGATAATCGCCTCGATTTTTTTCATGTCGGGTAAAAACCCGCCATTCCTTCCAGGGGACGGGACTTCCGATGCGCCTTTTGCACTAGGTAGAAATGCTGCGAGGAAGTACGACTCCCTCCAAGTCGACTTCCTCGCAAGGTGTTCACGCGCATGATCTACTTTTGACCTTCCATCCCTTCCGCCCTTTTAGAGGTCAACCCCCCATCGTGACCGTGCAACGCGAATTAACATTCGGACCTCCCCCCGAATGAAGCCAGTGCTCCTAAAAGCAACTGGTATGCCAACGCTACTTTTCCTCAGAACTCCAAGGAGACGGGTTGTGCATCTGCACGGCAGCGTCGGATTCGGTGTTCATAAAGCGACACTCAGCCCGTTGTCTTTGGTCTCCTTGTCACATTTTATCCACGCGGGAAAGAACCTGATTCAATTTGCCTCTGGTTGCACGGCAGGGTACTGAGCACTGCGGACCTGCGGAACTGGGGTAATGGAGTACTGGGGTGCTGGAGTACTGGAGTATTGGGGTACTGGGGAAATGGGGTGGTGGAGGAATGGAGATTTGGGAGTGGTGGTTACGGAGCGCAGCGGCGATGGTGAGTATTGGATGATGGAGAGAAAGAACAGGAATCGCGGGTATCAACAACTACGTGTCTGGCAAGATGCAGTCACTTTGTATTTGGAGACTTGCCGGCTATTCAAGCCACCGGCATTCGAAATGAAGAGGGTTGCCGGGCAAGCGATCGCTTCTGCCGATTCGATCCACCGGAATATCGCCGAAGGCTATTGCCGCAGATCGATTCGAGAATATATCCAACATCTTTATATCGCCGTAAGCTCGCTCGGAGAAAGTGTGTCCGGATACCACGCTTATCTCAAGGCAGACCAGCTCTCCGAAGAAAATTTCGAGATGCTCGATCGCCAGGCATTTAAAGTCGAGAACGACCTTCTGCGCCTGATCGAATCCCTGGAACGGAAACGGGACTCCTACGCATGGGCGGAAACGCTGATCGTCAGCGAATCGAACGTGATCTACATGAGCGAAAACACCGGGCACTGCGAATCCGTGAGCCGTTGAATAAAAGCAAAGCCGGCTGCCGTAGGTGGACCGCAACGCTGATCATTAAAAAACCAATAACATCCAGGACTCCATCTCCCCGCGGCGAGAGCTCCATCACCGCACCACTCCAAAATTCCATCATTCCAAAACTCCCAAACCCGATTACCCCAGGTCTTCGAGATCCCCGTTACGCCGGTCTTCGAGAACCCCATCACCCCAGTACTCCATTACTCCATTAACGGAGTCTTTAGATGGTCAATCTGATCATCCCAGATAAATGGCAGCAGGATGCGGTGAATCTGCTGCGCGACGGAAAAGATGTCGTGGTGCAAGCGCCGACGGGCGCAGGCAAGACCTACATTTTTGAGCTCATGTACGAGTCGCTCCGAGGACAGGCCGTGTACACCGTCCCGACACGAGCGTTGGCAAATGATAAACTGGCGGAGTGGAGAGCCCGCGGGTGGGAGGTCGGTATTTCGACAGGCGACGTGGCCGAAAACCTGGGGGCGCGCGTTGTTGTTGCGACCCTGGAGACTCAAAAAGGTCGGTTCTTGCGCCGAGAAGGCCCGCAATTGCTGGTGGTCGACGAGTACCAACTCTTGGCCGATCCGGTTCGCGGGGTGAACTACGAGTTAATCCTTTCTCTGGCGCCTCCGGAAACGCAGATTCTGCTCTTGAGTGGAAGCGTGGCGAATGCGGAGGATGTCGTGGTTTGGCTACAGCGGATTGGCCGGCCCGTGGCGCTCGTCGAACACCAGGAACGACCGGTCCGTCTTGAGGAGGTGATGTTGAATGACATTCCCGTACAAGCGCCCGGGGTCGTCAATGGGTATTGGCCGAGACTCATTGCGCGGGCATTGCTCGCCGATCTCGGGCCGTTGCTGATCTTTGCGCCCCGACGCAACACAGCCGAGGAACTGGCGAAATCTCTTGCCGGGGCGCTGGCGGTTGAAGAACCGATGCCGGTGAGTCAGGAGCAGGTCGCGGCTGCCGGCGAACCCTTGGCCAAGCTGCTGAGACAAAGGGTCGCCTATCACCATAGCGGTCTCAGTTATGCCGTGCGTGCCGGAATCATCGAACCGTTGGCTAAGCGAGGTCAGTTGCGCGTGGTGGTGGCAACGATGGGGCTTGCTGCCGGAATCAACTTCTCCATGCGCTCGGTCCTGGTCACCGGCACACATTACATGGCGGGCAATTTTCAACGCCATGTTCGTCCGGACGAGTTGCTGCAGATGTTCGGCAGAGCCGGGAGACGCGGACTGGACGAAGCCGGGTATGCCCTGGTCACACCTGAGGTTCCAAGATTGCATGAAGCTTTTCCGCTGAAACTGAAGAGACCAGAACCGATCGACTGGCCCTCTTTTCTTGCGGTGATGAATGTTGCCGCCTCTCGTGGTGAAGATCCCTTCCTAAGCGCGCTCGAACTTTCTCGACGATTATTTTCCACCAGAACATTGACTCTCGGGGTAGAGCGTTTTTACAACGGAGGTGCGCGCCCGTGCGGCCTTCGGGTGGATGCAGAGCGAGGAAGGTTTGTCCGGCGACATCAAGAAAAAATGCAGAATTCGCGCGGGCGCTGGCAGAACCAGCCGGCTCTGGCGGAGACGACCCTTGGAGATCTTTTGGTTCAGCCGAAACGAGATCGGTGGCGTCCGGCCCTGACAGTCGCGTCGACCCTGCTGGACATCGGGTTTGGCAACATTTGCAAGATTCAGACAGAACGCAGCCATTTTGTGTATGGCCGCGAAATACCGGTGGCCGCCGTCTGGGAGACAGAGTGGCGCCCAGTAAAGTGGCTAAGAAAGTTGCTCCGCCAACGTTACCCTCTGGTCAGCGGGAAACGGAACCACAGCCAGAATGATTTTGAGCGCGAGGTCATGCCTCTGGTAGCGGGGGAGATGGGGAGCCAGCTTTGGGATCTGATTCGTCGGGAAAAACTGGTGGTGGCGCGTTTTCGGTTCGATGGTTTAGCCGCGCGGGGATACCTCGATGAATTCGGACGATGGCTGGCCGATCCGCAGACGAAAAGAGACTATCCGGACGTGTGCCGAGGCTGCGAATTTCGGCCCGAGTGCGAGGGAATCGAGTTGGGCGTGACCCCGGCATTCGCATGGCGAGAGCTCGGATTGATCGACGAATCCGGCAACCCTACTCGTCGTGGCACACTCTTCAGTTTTTTTAATCACGGAGAGGGTCTCGCAATTGCCGCCGCGCTCGAAAATGCGGACTATCCGGTTGAAGATCTGGTGTTCGACTTGGGAAACCTTCGTGCCGGGCATCGCTTCGCTCTGGATGAATCTCAATTTGGTGGGCGCTTAGGCTTAATCTGCCAGCATACCTACAATCGCGGCGATTTTGTGGGCTACCTGGAAATGGGTGTCCCGCCGGGCTACGGCGCAGGTGCGGCCGAGGTGATCCGAGAGGTGGTTGAAAACCAGACGTCGCGGCACAAGCTGGTCAATGAACTCCTGCGCTACGGAGATATCGAGCGTGCAATCACGGAATGGCGGAGTTTGCTTCGTCAAATCGTTCAGGCACCCGATTGTGACTGGGATCGTTGGCGGACCTTGAAACAGATGTCGGAGCGATTCGTCAACTCAACCCGAAGCACCGCTCTTCAGCCTCTGCCGATTCTGCTTCCAGCACAGTTGAAACGGTATCAACCGCGATACTCCCCGACGTATAAGCGCTGACTTCTTGACTTCTTTCTCTGCGGTTTACCTCTTATCTTCAGTGGGAATGAATCAAGAGGCTTCCGAACAATCACCTGCCGATAAATGGGCGTACGGACTGATGGGTGGGTTCCTGTTGGTGATGTTTATTTTGGCGCTGACCGTTTGGATCGATTCTCAGAACCGGCCAAATCTGGAAAAAATAACGGAACCGACCGCGGTGGGAGATCCGATTCTGGTCGATTTTGATCCGAGAGATAATCCCGGTCGTGAAGTTTTGCATTGGAATGGGCAGGCCTATTTCCTGCAAACCAATGAACCCGTAAAGCTCCCGGAGTTCGACGCCCTTAAGATCGGTAAGGATGACCAGGGAAAGATCGAGCTTTACCAGGTCAAAAAGCAAAATGATATGAGGGTAGTCCTGCTAAAAATCGGGCGAAATGAATTCCTGCGCTTGACGCCAAGGTAGAGAGGGAGGTGTGGTTGAAGCCATTCGTTTGCGACAGCCTGACGCAGCCAGGGCTGCAATCGTAAGAATTCTGGAAGGTGCGGTGTCGGAACTCAGCGCCGGCAATGGACCCACTCTAAGTTGAACGATTTGCGACATATTGGCGTCTGGCGTTCCAAAGAAACGCGGCGCCGACGACGAACATGAAGAGCGAAAGAAACTGGCCTCTGGTGAATGGGCCGGTCAACGGCGCATCCGGCTCTCGAAAGAATTCGGCAACGATGCGCATGACCGGATAAAGAAGGAAGAAGCAACCGGTCGTCACGCCGTCCGGTTTTTTGAACTTCAGGCGGATCCATATCAGGAGGATGAAGAGCAGGATACCTTCCAGGAACGCCTCGTAGAGCTGGCTCGGGTGGCGGGGCGTGAGAACGCCGGCGAGAATTTGACGAACTTCCCCGCTGTTCCGAGCCGCGGCGATGATCTGGGGAACGTTATCCAGAACCGGATTAATTTTGCTCGTCTGTTGAATCACCAGCGCTGCTTCGTTGGGGTGATCAAGCAACTCCGCCGGAAACTGGATTGCCCAGTGCACGGTAGTGATTCTGCCGTACAATTCGCCGTTGATAAAATTCGCTATGCGGCCGAAAAAGAGCCCGATCGGTGCGACCGCCACCAGGTTGTCGCCGATTCCGGTCCAGGAAATCCGGTGTCGCCGTGCGTAGATCAGACTGAAAATGATGAGGCCCAGAATTCCTCCGTGGCTTGCCATACCGCCATCCCAGACACGAAAAATGCCAAGCGGATCCTCGGTCAGCATGGATGGCCGATAAAAGAGCACGTACCCGAGCCGTCCTCCGACGAGAACGCCGAACAGAGCCGCGTAGAAGACAAAATCGGCAACCTGGTTTTCGCGCAAGGGACCGTATCCTTTGCGGGCCAGCCATTTCATCAGGTAAAACGCGCCAATAAAACCCGCAATGTACGCGAGACCATACCATCGTATCCCGACCTGTTCGTTGAATTGAATTAGGAACGGACTCAGATGGTGAACGTAAAAGGCGAAGAACATGGGGTTAGCCTGGAAATCTGATGCTATTTCGGGGACAGGACACTAGACTGTATTTGATGCAGGAGGTCGGGAGATTTGTCGTAATTATCGGGCTGCTTTTAGTCGTGGCCGGGGTGATCCTTTGGCGTTTCCCGAGCCTTTTGAGCTGGATGGGTAAACTTCCGGGGGATATTTCAGTACAAAAGGGAAATTTCTCTTTCTACTTTCCGGTCGTCACGTGCATTGTTGTCAGCCTCGTCGTCACGCTCTTGAGCTGGTTGTTCAGACGGTAAGCAAACCGCTGCCGGTTTGCTCCGGCTCAAGGGAGATCGGGACGCTTTGCTGACTACTCCTGGCGAATTCCTTCCGGTGAAATTTTCACGTTCGGAATTGCGTCGACCCAGCGTGATCCTTCAGGCGCCACCCAATGCACGGCGTTTCGAATGACGGTTTGGACTTCCGGCTGACGATAGGTCGGAAAAGACTCGTGACCCGGACGAAAATAAAATATTTTGCCGTTACCGCGTTTCCAGCAGCAGCCGGACCGAAAGACTTCGCCTCCCTCGAACCAGGAAATGAATACGGTCTCGTCCGGAGCGGGAATGCCGAACGGCTCCCCGTACATCTCTTCGTGCGGGATTTCGAAGTAGGCCTTGATTCCTTGAGCAATGGGATGGCCGGGATTGCATACCCAAAGCCGTTCCTTTTCTCCCGCTTCGCGCCAGATCAAGGAGCAAGTGGTACCCATCAACCGCTGGAAAACCTTTGAGTAGTGTCCGGAATGAAGCACGACCAAGCCCATTCCTTCCAGAACACGCTTTTGAACGCGGGCGACGATTTCATCCGCGACCTCGCGATGTGCGGTATGCCCCCACCAGGTCAGGACGTCCGTGTCCGCGAGACGGGCTTCCGGTAGGCCATGTTCCGGATCCTGGAGCGTTGCCGTCCCCACTTCGAAAGATCCATCAATGGACAAACTATTCGCGATGCATTGGTGGATGCCCTCCGGATAGACTTTCCGAATCGCTTCGGATCTTCGTTCATGGACATTTTCGCCCCAGACTACGACTCGAATCTTGTTCATAAGAGATCCAAACCACGGTTCGGCCGGCGAGGCAAATAAGGAAGAAGGAACAGCACTTAAGGAATCAAGCACAGCTGCTTGAATCCTTCCTCCCTCACTTTACTTTTCCTCCACCGCCATGCGCACTCACCAGCAACCTTACCAAGACTTGGAACGAATCATCGAGTTTGATTTTGTTCGGGCCACCGAAGCGGCGGCTTTGAACACGCTGCCGTGGATCGGCAGAGGCGAAAAAGAAAAAGCGGACGCTGCCGCGTGCGACGCGATCCGGGGGATGTTCGATTTGGTGAACATTTGCGGCGAGGTGGTCATCGGTGAGGGGATCAAGGACAACGCTCCTGGAATATTTAAAGGCGAACATCTTGGCACCTGGACGCCCGGAAGCCATAAATTCGATCTGGCCTTGGACCCAATCGATGGCACGACAAACGTCGCAAAGGGTTTGCCCGGGTCGATCTGCTGCCTGGCTGCTGCGTCTCCGGAAGCAACCACCGAGGCTTCCCTCAAAGATATCCCGACCTTTTACATGATGAAACTGGCCTATGGCGTAAAGGTCGTTCGATACATGCAGAGAACAGGTATTGATATAGTGTCGATCCGCAACCCGATCGAAGAGATCATTCCCATTGTTGCGAAGGCGCTGCGAAAGCGGATCCAGGATTTGGCCGTAGTCGTGCTCGATCGCCCACGCCACGCCAGGCTCGTTGAGGCGATCCGCTCTTCGAACGCCATGGTTCGGATGATTTCCGATGGGGATATTACTGCCGCTATCGCCCCATCGATTCCGGGGAGCGGCGTAGACGTTTACGCAGGCATTGGAGGAGCGCCTGAGGCTGTCTTGGCGGCAGCCGCGATTCGCTGTCTTGGGGGGGATCTCCAGGCGATGATGTGGCCTCGAGACGAGGAGGAAAAGAAACAGGCCATCGAGCGGGGATTTGCGCAGGAATTACAACGAGTATTCTATGCGGCGGACCTTGCCAGGGGAAACAACGTCATTTTCTGCGCGACCGGCGTGAGCGACACGCCTCTTCTGCGTGGCGTGCGCATCAGCGGGCATACCGCGGTCACTCATTCCATTCTGATGCGCGCTCGGAGCAAAACGGTGCGGATGATCGAAGCGTACCATGATCTTGCACACAAGACGATCCGCCTAAGATCGACAAAACTGGAAACCCCGATCTAACGACGAACCGCACCGATCGAGAACGTGGGACAACGGGACTAAGGCTGGTTTATTTTTGATAGGCATGGGGGATTTTAGCGCGACATATTTTGACGCGACGTGCGCCGGTTGCGTGGAGCGACTCTTGAAGACGCAACCTGGTGTTTTGAACACAGTCGTAGACTGCCAATCGCGCTCTTTCTCGATAGACTACGACTCGCGGATCATTTCCGACGAGCGTATCGCTCATGTTGCACACCGGTTCGCGCCGCAGTTGCTTACGCAGTCCCAGAGTTGTTCGGGTCGGCTGAATCAAGGGTCTTGTGAGTCTTGTATTCTGCGAGTCGAAAAAGCGACTCTTCTCTCGGCTGGGATGCGACGTGCCACTGCCAGTTTTCGCGAACGGATTCTGGAACTGAGTTTTAGCGGAGCCGCCATTGCCTCGGGCGCGAATCCTGGGCCTGGCGAGGTATTAGCCGGTCCCGGCGTTTTCACGCCCGCTGAGAAGGCGGCACCCGGTCGGGAGACTCCGCCGGCACAGACGCCCGAAAGTGAACAAGAAATCTTGAACCGGCCGGAAGCAATTTTTGTCGGTGCGACTTTTCTTCTGCTCATCGCAGGGCTGTTCGTTGAGCGATCTTACGGCAGGGGTATCGCGTGGGCCGCACTGTTTGCCGGCGCGTACTTCTTCGGGGGCTATTTTGGGGTGTTGGCCGGAGTCGAGTCAATCAAGCGGCACAAGATCGACGTCGACATCCTGATGGTCCTGGCAGCGCTCGGCGCCGCGTATGTGGGTGCACCGTTTGAAGGCGCCATGTTGCTCTTTCTTTTTTCATTCTCGAACCTTCTCCAGGATCTTGCGATCAGCCGGACCCGGAAAGCGATCCGATCGCTGATGAAGTCACATCCGACGGAGGCCTTGTGTCGGAAAGATGGCAAACTCCAGAGGATGCCACTCGAAGAACTGCAGATCGGCGACCTTGTATTGATCCGGCCTGGCGAAGCGATCCCGCTCGACAGCGTCATCACGGAGGGAGAAAGCAGTTTGGATGAGTCTTCGCTAACCGGCGAATCAGTTCCTGTCACAAAGCGGCCCAGTGACCCGGTGTTTGCGGGAACAATAAACCAGACGGGCGGTCTAACGGTACGGGTCAGCAGACTCGCTCGTGATTCGACGATTGCCAAACTCATTCGGATGGTTGAGGAAGCGCAAGCTGAGAAGGCGAATACTCAACGATTTCTGGAAAAGGCCGAGCAAAGCTATGCGACAGGCGTCGTACTTTTCACGACCGCTCTGATTCTGGGTCCATGGCTGATTTTCGGTCAATCGTTCCACGATGTATTTTACCGGGCCATGACAGTGATGGTTGTAGCGTCGCCGTGCGCACTGATCATCAGTACACCGGCTTCCATTCTGTCGGCAATTGGCTGTGGCGCGCGTTGGGGAGTCCTTTTCAAGGGGGGCGCGTACCTGGAGCAGTTGGCACATGTCGACACCATAGCGTTTGATAAAACGGGAACCCTCACGGTTGGCAAGCCGCAGGTAACAGATGTCATTCCGGTGACTGATTTATCCTTCTTCGTTGCTCCCGAGATGGGGCATCACGGCGGAGCCGAGGATGTGCTCCTGCGGCTGGCGGCCTCTGTCGAATCGCGATCGGAGCACCCGCTGGCGAAAGCGATCGTTGACTTCGCAAAATCGAGAGGTCTCACTTTGGATGATTGCCAAGGGTTTTGCTCTTACACGGGCCGGGGTGTGATTGGGAAGCTGGGCCAGCGGTCGATTGCCGTCGGAAATATTGGCTTGTTCGAGGAGAATGCGGCGGAAAACCTCGAATCGGTTGGTCCTGAGATTTCTCGATTACACGATGAGGGCAGGACGGTCATGGTGATCGGCGAATTGCCGGCGATTGACCTCAATGCTACTTGCCGTTCCGGCGACGATTCAGGCTTGGAGAGGGTAACCGGCAAGAGTCGCACAATCATCCTGGGTCTCGTCGCGGTGGCGGACACGCTTCGACCGGATGCGGTTGCCGTGGTGAAGAAACTAAGATCGATCGGAGTGAAAAAGATCGTCATGTTGACGGGCGATCACGACCGTGTCGCGCAGACGATCGGTCGAAAGGCCGGGATCGACGAGGTATTTTCCCAATTGTTACCGGAAGAGAAAGTCGAGGCGATCCGAGCCCTTAAGAAATCCGGCCGGGTCGCAATGGTTGGAGATGGGATAAATGATGCGCCAGCGCTTGCCACGGCGGATGTTGGAATCGCCATGGGCGCGGCTGGTACCGACGTCGCGATGGAAACCGCTGATGTCGTTCTGATGAGCGACAATCTCAAAAATATTCCATTCGCGCTACAGCTTAGTCGAAGGTCGCAGACGATCATCTGTCAAAACCTCGCATTCTCTCTGGCGGTCATTGTGGTGCTGGTAGCGTCCGCACTTGGATTTCATCTGCCTCTGCCGATCGGCGTCGTCGGGCATGAAGGAAGTACCGTCCTGGTCTGTTTGAACGGTTTAAGATTGTTGGCGTTTCGGTAAAGCCAAGGAGCCAAGGAGCCAAGGAGCCAAGGAGCCAAGGAGCCAAGGAGCCAAGGAGTCGAGGAGTCGAGGAGTCGAGGAGTCGAGGAGTGACTCTCATGACCTTCTGGCTTCTGACCGCTTGGCTCCTTGGCTCCTACTGTATAATACTTCGTGCGATGTCGCTGGGATGACGTACATAGGGCTGTGCCCTTTCGCATCCTCTCGTTCGACGGTGGAGGCATCAGAGGCCTGTTATCAACGTTGCTCCTTCGGCGCTTGATGGATGAATCGTCGGTTTCTGACTTGATCGATCGGGTGGACATGTTCGCCGGGACTTCAAGCGGTGGATTGATTGCCCTCGGATTAGCGGCCGAAATTCCTCTCGACAAGATTAGAGATCTCTTTTTGCGAGAGGGGCCGAAAATCTTTGCAGAAAATTTTTTCGGTCAGTTCCGCGACGTCGGTAATCTGTTTCGACCCCAGTATTCAAACAGGGAGCTAAGGCAGGTCCTCGGCAAAGTCTTCGAAGACAGGAAACTGGGCGATCTCAATCGGCGAGTGATGATTCCTGCGTTCGAGCTCGACAATCTGAAAAATAAGCGCCCGGGAGAAACGCGTCGGTGGAAAGCAAAGATCTTTAATAATTTGCCAAACCGCGAGGCGGACAACGATCGATTGGTGCGCGATGTCGCGCTCTATACCTGTTCGGCGCCGACCTATTTTCCGGTGGCAGACGGTTTCATTGACGGTGGTGTTTTTGCAAACAACCCCAGTCTTTGCGCCATCGCTCAGGTTCTCGACAAGCGATGGAGCCGTCATCCGCGACTTGGTGATGTTCGGCTGCTTTCGATCGGTTCAGGACAACAGATCGCGTATTTGGCCGGGGACGAACATCACTGGGGGGTCGTGCAATGGGGGGCCAAGATCCTTCCAATTCTGATGGAAGCTTCACAGGAGACAGCTCATTTTCAGTGTGTCCAGCTCCTGGGGAATTCTCAGTATTGTCGGATTCAACCAGTCTTCCCGGAAGATTACCGAATGGACTCGACCGACCGGCTCCCGGAAATGATGGATTTCGCTCTCAAGTCAGTGAATTTGATACCGGCCACCGATTGGATCAGGCAAAACTGGCGATACGACGGATGGATGCGAATATTGCGGCAAAATGCCTCAAAAAGATTATTTTTCTAAAAGCGCGGAGTGACGCGCCGAATAAGTAATCGAACCACCAACAAGTGGAATCCGTGATATTGAAAGCGTCCACACATGTCTCCTGAATCTGTGAATCCGTCTGCTACGATCCTAGTCGTAGACGATGAGGACTTCCTTTTGGAGTACGTGCGAATCGTTTTGGTGCGCGCTGGATATACCGTGCTAACCGCCACCAATGGAGAGGAAGCATGGAATTTAATCGCAGAGAACCGTCACGAGATCCGCCTGCTATTGACCGACATTATTATGCCCGACTCTTTCGACGGATTCGAGCTTGCGGAGCGGGTGCGGAAACACCAACCGGATTTGCCAGTTCTGTTAATGACCGGCGCTACGCTGCGCGATCATCCGGCCAGAGAGGTGATCACCAGGCAACGGAAGCTGTTACGCAAACCTTTTTTTCCAGATCAGCTCTTGACCATTGTCAGGGAGCATCTCGAACCTGCCGACCGATCAGTGGAGCGTGAGCTTTAAGCGTTCTAATTCTAGTGCAGTGTATTCGTCAGCATTCTTAGCGACTCCTGGGCGCCACCGACGTCAAAAGTAGCGGAGGTCTCTCAAGCCATTTGACATTGCGGGTGGAAGGTGGTGAGATTTGTTTGTTCGCAGGCTTTTTGCTGGCACGCGTATGTCTTCTACAGACTTAAATAACGAAGACTACTTTTCGGATCACCCAAAACGGTTGCCGTCTTTTGACGATCTGTTTCGGGCTCAGGCGCAACTTACTCCGGAACGGTTTTTCCGAAACCTGGAGCAGCAGTCGGGCGAATTTCATTGCACTCAGGACGATTTCCAGAGAGCGGTCTTTTTGTTCCGGCGCCTCCAAAGCGCGAGGCGAACGATTTCGCGCTTAATTATCTTCCTTATTGCTGTCTCGGTCGTGCCGTTCGTTTGTCTGGCGCTTCCCGAAGATTGGCGGTTAGCAGTATTTGCCACGGGCATCCTGTCTGAATTTCTCGCAGGCGCCTTCCTCTTTTTTGTGCACGCGCACTGGCAGGCCAGGCGCAGGGACTATTGTCATTGGCTGCGGCTGGTCCACCGGCGTGCAAACGACCTATAAGATCGGGTCGCGATAACCAAATTCACGGCCCAGCGCCAGACAGGCGCTGATGTTTTCCACGCTCCCGGAAGTGCTGGGATGGCGCAGAGACGCAGCCGCCGCACAGACGCCGTAAACCAGGCACTCTTCCATCGGACGATCATTGTGGTATCCCAGCAAAAGACCTGCCGCAAACGCATCGCCTGCGCCTACCGCGCCGGCGATCCGGTTCGGAGGCATCTTGAGGCTTGGCTGAAAGATCCGCCGTCCGTCGCGCGACATGGCAAGCGCGCCTTCCGGAAAATGGATGATCACCCAGCGACGCACGCCTGCCACCAGCAATGCCGCGGCAGCCTTCAGAAGCACTGGGACATCGATTTGGTCGTCCCGTCGAATATTAACCAAGAGCGCTTGTCCCGCCTCAAACTCGTTCAGGAAGATAATGTCCAGAAACGGAAGCGTTGGTAATACCACTCTGGCGAACCGGTCGCTCTGTTCGCTCACGACATCTACCGAAGTAATGAATCCCAGCTTGGAAGCGTTCTGGAGCAGCTCTGCTGCCCTGGTGCCGAATCCCGCACTTGGCTGATCCAGCCTGTCCAGGAGCAATAGATAACCAAGGTGGAAGATTTTTGCGTCGCAGGTATCCAGACTTATAGAGTCCGCGTCGAATAGCGCATTGGCGCCTCTTTGATGAAAGAATGTTCTCCTCCCTGTGCTTGTGACCGTCATCACGTCGGTGTACGAAGTTGGCTGGTCGCTTCTCCGCCGAATGAGCGCGGTATTTACTCCGATATTTTTACAAGTCTCGAGTATCCAGTCGCCCGGTTCATCCTGGCCGACGATGCCTGCACCAATCAAGGGAAAGTCGGCGCCCAGCTTCGCCAGATCGATCAAGATATTGCACGGTGACCCACCTGTCCCGCGGTACTCCGAAAGTATATTCGCTAGGGTGTCCTGATTGGGCCAGGCGTCGATAATTTTGACGTGGTCGACAATCCAGTTTCCGGCGCCGAGGATTCCTTTGCGGTTGTTCATCTTGCGTATTGAACAATTGGGCGCCGGATGCGGATTACCTTAAGAAAGCTACGGCTTCCTCAGCCGTTGCGCCGTGGTGGACGATTGCCAAAAGGGCTTTGGTCATTCCAGCCGGATTCGAGTGCTGAATGATATTCCTGCCATAGACAATCCCAGAGGCGCCCTGGGCGATCACTTGCTCTGTGCGCCGGAGAATTTCGAGGTCGTTCGCCTTGCCGCCGCCGCGAACCAGGACCGGAACGCGCGCGGCTTGAATCACTTTATGATATTCCTGAGGGTCATCGGTTGGATCGGCCTTGATTATATCCGCTCCCAACTCGACCGCCTGACGTACGAGCGGAAGAATTTTCGTGATGTCGCCATCGACCATATAGCCGCCCGCCTCTGTGTTGGGCCGGAAAACAAGCGGCTCGATCATTAGAGGAAAATTAAACCGATCGCATTGAGGCTTGAGACATAGGATGTTCTGGATGCATTGATCGCTCACCTCGGGCTGTCCGGGGATCCGGAAAAGATTGACGACCAGGCAAACCGCGTCCAGGCGAATCGCTTGTTCAACCGGCTGCTCGATCATGCGGCTGAAGAGAGTTCTGGGCAGCTCTTTACCATAAACGTTTGCGACGTCAGTGCGGAGAACTAGCGCGGGTTTGGATTTTCCTGGAATACGCTGCAGCAGTTCAGCCTGGCCGACCGTCAGCTGAATCGCGTCAGGATTGGCTTCAACCAGAACATCCACGGCTTTCGCGAGGTCCTCAATGCCACTGAGAAAGTTCAATTCATTAAAGAATCCATGGTCGACCGCAACGTCGAGACAACGCTTGGAGACCGGATTAAACAGGCGATTAAGACGAAAGATCTTCATATTGGGTAAGGCGAATATCTCAGGAGCGGTTTGACTAGCTTCGACTGCTTTAGCTGGTGAGATTTTCGCGTTAAATCTTCAAAGCCTCAATGGCCGAGCCATCAGAGCGTTTAACCTGATTCGGCGGTCCAAGGCGAGGCCGAATGTTGAATATTTGGATGTCACCCTATGCATTCCACCGGCTTGGGCAGAAAATGAGTAGAGTGGCATCGCGGCTTCTTCCTGCAAGATCGTCAGGCGCACGTTTCATTGTGGTCTCGAGCGATGTATATTCCAAGGCAACCGCCCGAAGCGGAGGTGTCGATTGCCAGAAAAAAGTGTTGTTGTTAGTCCCGATGAGTTGCTGAGTGCGCTGAAGCGGTATCTCAAGGAGTCTGGGGACACAGAGCAAGCGGTGGCCTCCCAAATCGGGGTGAATCACCACACTCTCCATCGGTGGCTATCGGACAAGCAGAGCCCAAAAAAAGGAAAGCTGGCCCTAACCGCAGTCTTTCTCAGGCGCGCCGGATGCTTGTAAGGCAGTGAACGCTGACCGATAGAATCACAGGTGCCGGAGCCAACCTCGCGCTCTTTGGTAAGTCGCTTTAAAATCAAGTGGAGCCTAGGGGATTCGAACCCCTGACCTCCTCAATGCCATTGAGGCGCTCTACCAACTGAGCTAAGACCCCACATCTCTCTGAGGGAAACGGAAAATAACGCGATTTCATCTGAAGAAAAGCGGAATTTGGCCTAATCCGAGAGCCAACATCCTGCTTTGGAGACTTCCCTTGCAACCTGAAACACTCTACAAGCGAACGGGTACGTTATGTTTTCGATTCCAGACCCACTCCACCCGGCGGTTGTGCATTTCCCGATCGTGCTGATTTTTCTCGGAACTGTTCTCTCCCTGTTGACGATTTTTACGCGGCGTGGTGCTCTTCCGCAATATGCCGCAGTTATCCTCATCCTCGCCGCCGGTGGTGCGCAGCTTGCCGTCATTACCGGGGGCGACCAGGTGGATGACGTCATTCAGCGGATGCCGAATGCCAAACCCCTGGTCCTGGTGCACGCAGAGTGGGCGATGAAGATGCGCACGGTCGCGGTGATTGCTGCCGTCAGCGCGCTGGTTGCGCTCGCGTTTTACCGGCTCGGCAGATTTCGGCGCGTCCTGGCTTTTATCACCACGATCATTGCGGCTGGGGCCTGTTTCTGCGCGTTCGAGGCGGCCGAACGTGGAGGAGAGATGGTGTATCATCATGGCGTGGGCGTAAAGGTTGCACCAAACGGTGCGGGCGCCGTCTCTGCACCCACGCCAACAGCTTCGACAACGCCGAGCGGATAAGTTGGCGGTCGCTCTTTTCGAACTCTCTCTTTTGCTCCTGAGAGGTCTCCTGCCTAATCTCTTACGAATGTGATAATTTTGTTCTTATGAAATCCTCCAGAATCGGTTTTGTCGGGGTGGGCCGCATGGGTGCGAACATGGCTCGGCGCCTGCACGAGCTTGGCCATCCGGTCGTCGCAATTTACGATGCAAATGCCGCAAACGCAGCGCACCTGGCCCAGGAACTGGGCACCAAGGCTGTTGAGAAAGCCTCAGAGGTAAGCAAGTTTTCGGATGTCATCTTCACCGTCGTAACAGATGACGCGGCCATGAAAGAAATCTTTCTCGGGCCGGACAATCTTTTCACCGAGGCAAAGGGAAAGTTGTTCATTAATTGCGCAACGATCAGTCCCGGAGTTCACGTTGAGATCGAGGAAAAGGGCAGCGAGATGGGCGCTGAAGTTCTGGAGGCTCCGATGGCTTCCAGCCTGACTCATGCCCGCGAAGGTAAACTTTACATGATGCTGGCCGGAAAAGAGGAGAGTTTCCGAAAGGCGGAACCGCTACTCAAAGATCTTACGCAATCACTTCGATACATCGGCGGCCCGGGCAAAGCCGCTGAACTCAAAGCGCTGGTGAACATGGTCATGAACATCAACACCGCCGGACTGGCAGAAGGGCTAGGACTGGCCGAAGCACTCGGGCTGGACCTGAAAATTGTCAAAGAAGTTTTCTCGCAAACAGGGGCCAACTCCAGGGTGCTGGAGACCGATGGTCCGGACATGCTTGACCGAGAGCATTCGACCTTTTTTTCTGCGTCCCACGCCGCGAAAGATTCCGGTATCGCTCTTGAGCTGGCAAAACAAGAGGGCCTCTCCCTTCCCTTACTGGAAGCTTCGAAACGCCAGTACGATCAGATGGTCAAGGTGGGTCTAGGAGAAATTGATAAATCGGGCATCTCGGAACTGACTTTCAAGTCACGGAAGGCAAACCTGGCGAAGGCATAAACGAAGAATGCCATGGATTCGAAGGTCGTTGCCGGCTATTCGACGGAGACCGTCACTGCGGTGGATGGTCTCTCGCTTTTTTGCCGCAAGTGGGATCCGGCAACTAAGGCACTCGCAAGTCTGGTTATCGTTCATGGTCTAGGCGAACATTCCGGGCGCTATGTTCATGTCGGGAGATTTTTTGCCGAAGCCGGATTTCGAACGATTGCGTTTGACCTTAGAGGGCATGGACGGAGTTCTGGGCGACCTCTCTTCGTGCGGCGCTATGAAGAGCTGGCATCCGACGTCGACTGCGTCGTCCAGCACTTCGGTGGAGATCCTGCTTTTCTCTTCGGCCACAGTTTTGGCGGGCAGTTAGTGCTCTGGACCGCACAGCATTTCCGGCTCAAGGTGGACGGTTTGATCGTGTGTTCTCCCTGGTTGGCGCTTGCGCACGCGCCGCCTCGATGGCAGGTATTCGCGGCGCGCAAACTTAACGGACTGGTTCCAGGTCTTCGATTTGCAACCGGCATTCGTCAGGAAACATTGTCGCGCGATCCGGCGCATCTCGACTCACTCGAAGATCTCAATCTGGTGCGCAACTTTGTGACAATCCGGCTTTATTTGGAGGCAGTAAACGCAGCGAAGGAAATCGTGAGCGCCCCGGTGATTGATTATCCAGTCCTGTTTGCTCATGGGGATGCCGATGAGGTCACGTCTTACAAAATCGCCGAAGACTATTGTCAGCGACTGCGAGCGCCGTCCAAATCGTTCAAGATTTATCGCGGCCTCTTACACGAGCTGCATAACGAACCTGAACGCGGGCAAGTTTTGGCGGATTACGTGGAATGGATGAAATCCATCATTCAAACCGGATCCCTTGGGCGAGAGGCAGCTCCGAACCGTAGTTGATGGTCACCGTCTGGCGTCGCATATAGGTCTTCCATGCGTCACTGCCGCTCTCGCGGCCGCCTCCGGTTTCCTTCTCCCCGCCGAACGCTCCACCGATTTCCGCGCCGCTGGTCCCAAGGTTTACATTGGCAATACCGCAATCGCTGCCGACAGCCGAGAGAAACTTTTCGGTTTCACTCAGGTTGGCGGAAAAAATCGACGAGCTCAAACCTTGCGGCACGGCATTTTGTAGAGCTATCGCTTCCTCTAATTCTCTGTACGTCAGGATATAAAGGATTGGCGCGAAAGTTTCGCGTTGCACCACCGGCCATTCGTTCCGTGCTTCCGCGAGACAGGGAGTGACATAGAGCCCGCCGGGGTATTTCGAGCCGTTGAGCCGCTCACCTCCCCAAAGGATACGGCCGCCAAGCATCTTCAGTTCTTCCAGCGTTGCGCCCATCACGTTCACGGCTTCCGCATCGATCAGCGGGCCCATAAGCGTGTCGGGTTCCAGCGGATTTCCGATTGGCACCCGGCTGTAGGCGGCCTGCAAAGATTCCACCAAAGGCTCCTTGACGGACTCGTGGACGATGAGCCTGCGAGTTGTCGTACAACGCTGGCCGGCTGTTCCGACGGCGCCGAACAACAGAGCACTCAAAGCAAGGCGCAAGTTCGCAGATTGAGTAACGATCATGGCGTTGTTGCCGC
The DNA here is from genome assembly GCA_035483355.1 of Chthoniobacterales bacterium. Taxonomy (GTDB): domain Bacteria; phylum Verrucomicrobiota; class Verrucomicrobiia; order Chthoniobacterales; family JAFAMB01; genus JAFAMB01. The sequence continues at coordinate 19,177 of DATHPZ010000074.1, forward strand.
CGAGTTCCAAAAGCGTACGACCAAGCCTGCGCGAAACCGTTTCCGAGACCGTTCGTCCCATTCGTGTCGAGCCGGTCGCAGAGACGAGTGGTACACGAGTATCTGCCGCCAGCAAGCTGCCGATAGCCGAACCACCGACAGCCAAACTCCAGAGCGCAGGATCGCTACCACACGCGCGACTGACCTGTTCGGCGATCCTAATGCAAGCGATAGCGGTTAAAGGCGTCTTTTCGGAGGGTTTCCACAGGGTTGCGTTGCCGCATGTGACGGCAAGCGCGCTATTCCAGGACCAGACCGCGACAGGGAAATTGAATGCGGAGATGATTCCGACCAACCCAAGTGGATGCCATTGTTCGAGCATCCGATGATTGGCGCGTTCCGAAGCGATCGTGAGCCCATAAAGCTGGCGTGAGAGACCATTGGCGAAATCACAAACATCAATCATCTCCTGTACTTCGCCTTCGCCTTCCGTAAGAATTTTGCCGGTTTCGAGCGAAACGAGCCGGCCTAAGGGAGCTTTCAGTTCACGAAGACGTTCGCCGAGTCGACGGACGATTTCGCCTCGCTTTGGCGCTGGAGTTGTCCGCCAAGTGAGAAAGGCGCGCTGCGCGTTGGCGGCCGCTCGCTCATAGTCCTCGCGGGTGGCTTGCGCAATCCGAGCGAGGAAAGTGCCATCGATCGGAGATCGTTTCTCCAGACAGGCTCCGCTTCCGAACCATTCTCCCGAAAAGACACCGGGCTGCGAGTCTGTTAGTCCGAGCAATGGAAATATCTCAGATTTCACAGAGCCAACATCAGAGTGGACGATCGAGGATGGAATCTGCATCACGTTGTTTCCGGAAAAGCGGAGAAAAGTTACTAGGACTAGGCCTGAACTGAAATGCGCGGCGCGATGGTTTCAGCGTCTCGATAGACCCGGCGACCCCACTGCGTGTCAAAAAATTGGTCGAGAGCGATCGATTCCTGTTTTACGAAACCGGCCGGCAACAGACCGCGGGCAAACAACTCGAGAACCGCGACGACACCTGCTGCAGTCGAGAGTTGAAGCGCTGAAAGAGGACGACCGCCCACTGATCCCGCATAAATCTTTTTCACAAAACTCCTCTGCATGAGCCCCGCCTCCTCATTACCGACGCTGTTTACATACACCACGACAACATCGCTAAAAGTAAGAGGCACCTCCTGGTCGAAGATCTGCGTCAGCAAATCCTGTTTCTGACTCAGGTTCAAATCGTTCAACAGAAATTTCATCAGATCGCGATGGCCCGGATATCGCAACGTTTTATAATTCAGTTCGCTCACCCGTCCGGCAAAAGTTTCGCACATGGTCGCTATGCCGCCGGAGGTGTTAAAGGCTTCATACTCAACGCCGTCAATCGTCAGGCGTTCGACACCGTCCAATGGCAAAGTCGGCAATCGCCGACCCTGATAAAGGGCTTCGCCACAGTGGCAATACTCGTTAATAAGACCCGCAGTGCTCCAACTCAGATAATATTTCATCTGGTTACTGGCTGAGAGCGGTAAAGCGCCGACGCGCATTTCGACTGACCGGACGACTTTGAAAGAATGAGCAAGACCGCTGGCGATAATGTTGATGGCGCCTGGAGCGAGACCGCATTGAGGCATGAACGTCGAGCGAGATTCTGCCGCCAGGCCGCGGACGAAGTTTGCCGTGTCGACATCCTCCGTCAGGTCGAAATAGGATTTTCCAAAATGGGCACATGCCTGGGCGATCGTTTTGTTCAGATAGTAGGGGGCCGCGCTCACGATGGCGTGACAATCACTAACGAAACTTCCGAGATCCGGCTCCGAGAGGACGTCTAACTTGCGATAACGGGTCTTTCGCAGCCCATCCAGATTTTCGGCCGAATGAACGTCCGCCAGAAAGACGCAGTCGACAAAGCGCGTGATATCCAGAAGAGCGGCGATCGCGACGCCGACCTTCCCTGCGCCCACAACACCAATTTTGATCGCCATAGTTTTCGGAGACCCGATTCAGCCCGTCGGCGTGACGTTTTTACTCCTTGAGCGCGGTTAATGCCTTGGCGTTCCGTTCCTCCGAGCCGACCGAGGACTGCTGCAGAGCCCGCGGGTCCGTTGCCTCAATAATAACGCTGACAGACTTTTGATTGAATCCTTTAAACCCACCTTTACGCTGCAGGTTTTCCAGATGACTTCCGACGGCGCCGGTTTTGATAAAGGCGTCTGCTTGTTGCTCGGTGATCAGCTTCTTTGCCAGCAGAGCCTTCACACGCTCCGGGTTGACCGGCCACCGCTCTCCTTCGGTAAATGCTTGCTTCAAAAATACAAAGTCGGAGAACGGTTTCATGGTGTTGACACCTTCCGCCGCCAACTGGTCGCGGAGTAAAACGAAATCAAACCGTGCTTCCAGGTGATGCATACCCGCCTGCAGCAAACTGTCTCCATGCAATCCGCACCAGAGCCCCACTGTCGAAAGCCGGGGCGCGTCCGACAATCTTTCGGTCGAAAAATCGATCCCGGTTTCCTGAGGCATCAGATCGACATCGGCGAAAACCGTGATCCCAGTGGTGAAGTGCTCGAGGATCTGAGCGCCCCAACCTGCCTCCGCGCCCGCATAGTAGCGTTCCCGTTTTTGAAATTCGAATCGCAGGAGGAACGTTATCAGGTCCGTAAAAAAAGGACGGGAGCATCGAAACGTATGGTGATCATGGTTACTCCAACCCAGGCCCAACGAATCCTGCCGGCGCTTCTGAATGCGGCCCGCCCGGTTCCGCAGTTCCCAGTAGGAACGCTCTTCCGCGAAGAAGAGGTCACAGGCGACGTCGGGACCGATGAGGGAGATTGCTTGTTGCTGGAGATCCAGCGCGTGGGCCACCCCCTCAGCGTCGTTGGGAAAATTTCGTTTTCGCGCCCGCCATAGTTCGCGCACCTTGATCACCGCCTCAACACGGTCCGCTGTGGGCGGATCAACAAGAAATCCCCGATAGCCGAGACGTTCCAATGCGCGGAATCGGTGGTTTGTTTCCTCGGAAACAAGCGCCTCTCGTAGACCGGCGCCAAACGCACCATTGATGTCCGTCGAAAGATTCTGCCTTGCCACAAAATCGACCAGAGACTCTGTGCGGATGGCGAGATTCAAGGGGACCGCGCGTGAACTGCCTCCGCTCTGCAGAAGCACACGCGGCATCATCGCTCTTGGGTGGTGATAAACTTGGGTGTTAGCGGGAGCTTCAACCGTTTCGCAAACCAGTCCGAGAGCGCCAAGTTCTCCAGCGTGTTCGGTGTCCAACGTGAAGTGATCGACCCATTCGTAGAAGTCTGTGCCGGTTCGGAACTGCATTTCTCCGGCTATCCGGTTCGCAAATCGGTTATGCTCAAGGAAAGAGAGAATGAATTTTCGCAATAATCTCTCGGCTTCATACGCCACCGGCCAGTTGAATTTGTCGGGTTCCATATTTTAAATGCGGAATGCGGAATGCGGATTGCGGAATTGGGGACGGATTGCGGAATTGGGGACGGATTGCGGATGGCATCTCGATTTTAACTTGGATTGGTGAAGGTAGGTCCAACCAGGATTTGGTTCATCTAAAAATCCCGCTGCGTTGAGGCGGGATGCTCTCAGGAGATCACCCGCGGGCGTTGGAGTGACGAGCGAATGCACGGTATCGACGACGGCGTTTTCCGAGGAGGTCGGCGACGAGGGCTCTTTCTTCTAGTCGATCACCGGCGGCAGCGGCCCCAATGAAAGGATCTCGAAGCACGATCCGCGGGCGGCTGACAACTGACAACCGGCAACCGACCACTGTTCGAGGCAGCTGGACAAAGCGGGTACAAATTTTTGGAGAAGAGTGGAGGCGTGCCGAAAAGCACTAAACTCTACAGAGAAGTAGAGATATAGTTGCGTCAGGCACTGATCTGTGTAATTTCGGCGGATTATGTCCTCCACCGAATACGCTCATCCTGAAGCATTGGTCAGCACGGAATGGGTCGCCGAGCACCTGAACGATCCGCAGGTGCGAATCATCGAAAGCAACGAAGACGTACTACTTTACGATACCGGTCACATTCCAGGAGCTGTCCATGTTGATTGGCGGCGCGATCTGAATGACCAGACCGTCCGCGATTATATTGATCCAAAAGGTTTTGCGGAGCTGGCAAGTCGAATTGGAATTACCCCGGAAACCACCGTCGTTTTCTACGGAGATAAATCGAATTGGTGGGCCTGCTATGCTTTATGGGTGTTCTCACTTTTCGGACACCAGGACCTGAGAATTGCTAACGGGGGCAGGGACAAGTGGGTGGCCGAAAAGCGGGAGTTGACCCGTGAACTCCCGAAGTATGGTACGACTCAGTACCCGGTTCCACCAGAACGGGCGGACGACAAAATTCGGGCGTTTTATGACGAGACGTTAGCGCAAAGCAAGGCAGGTAAACCACTAATCGACGTGCGTTCCCCTGGTGAATTCAAGGGAGAGGTCACCCACATGCCGGAATATCCGCAGGAGGGAGTGCTGCGCGGCGGACATGTTCCGGCGGCAAAGAGCGTTCCCTGGAAGACTGCGGCCAGGGAGGATGGGACGTTCAAACCAGTGGAAGAACTTAGGAAAATCTATATTGAAAACCTTGGCTTCGACCCCTCTGAGCACACCGTGGTTTACTGCCGGATTGGCGAGCGATCGAGTCACACGTGGTTTGTTCTGACGAAACTTCTCGGATTCGAAGATGTGAAGAATTACGACGGGTCATGGACGGAGTGGGGTAACAAAGTGCGAGCGCCGATCCAGAAGCCTTAGGGGCTTTGAGCTTAATTCTTGCTTGTTACGGCATTTGGCGTTTGGTGTTTTGCATGCGCTGAGAAAGCGGGTCCGCTCATCGCGGATCCCCTGAGCGGTGAAGACATCAAATGATATGGAGGACGGAACCTACCCTGACGGCGAACGTGAATCTGTGTATCCAAAGGGGCTGCAAAAAATTGTTAAATTGTTTGAGTCTTTGCCCGAACAGGAAAAAAGAGACGCCTTGATTTCGTACGCCGACCAGGCCCGCAAATGGGAGCCCAGGGAGGGTGAGACTTTCAATCTCGAGGATATACGCAAGGACGAAGAATGTACCGACACCGTCGGTGTCTTTCTCAAGGTGGGCGACGAAGAACGGGCAACCTTTCGAGTGACTTTGGGTCCGCAGGTGCAAACTCTGACTCGCGCGATGACATCGATACTTTGCCGCGGGTTGGAGCACTCGACCGTGACCGAGATTCTGGAAGTGGCGAGTGACTTCGTTCCGAAGATTGTCGGTGGAGAATTGATCAGAGCTCGCAGCCAGACGGTCTACTACGTCCTGACGCGCATGAAGGGGATTTGCAAAGTCTATCGCGACCGGCGCCGTGCCGCGATGGCCGGGTAGTTCGCAGGGGAAGTTGCTGCGGCCGTTTCCATGCGAGCAGAGTATAGCGCGGAAATCTCACGAGCGCTTTGGTTGGTGAGATTTTCGGGTTGGTGCCTTTCCCTGATCTCCTTAAGTCTGCCGTTGGCTTGCTGTCATGAACGGCAGCGCTGCCGGAACGTGACGACCTCGGAAGAGATTTCTCCGAATGGGCAGGCGAAGGCGATCACCTTTCGGCGGCTCTGTCCCGAAGAACATTCGATTACCACCCATGTGTCTATCATTCGGACAAACGAAGAGCTACCAGACGGAAACGGGAATGTATTTGCTTACGACAACGAGGTTGCAATCCGCGTGTCATGGCTGAGCGACTCTCGACTCGCAGTTTACACCTACGCGGACCCTGCCAAAGCGACCAAGATCGAGCGCGCCGGCAACGTTTCTATCGAATACTACAAGATAATCGAGACGGCTCTGGTTCCTCCACTTCCGGATTCTGTATCGGGTGGGACTCCCACACCCGCTGCCGCACCGCCGGTTGCCAATGCTGGGAAGCCACAGCGTTGATCCTGGAAATTTTAGTAAGTATGGCGTCCCGCCTTACCGTGTTCCGCAACCCATGCGTCCCGCCTTACCCTGGACTTTGGACTCGAGAACGATTTAGGAAGGGTAAGGCGGGACGCCTTACTTAACAAAGATTTGTGAGCGATGCAGCCTTAGATGTATTTAACTCGAACCAGGTAGAGTCCTTCGGCTGGCGCTGTGCAGTTTGTCTTGGTCCTTCCCGGCTCGGCGAGCAACTCGGCAATCCGGCTTAAATTTGCTCGTCGTGAAGCCACACGGACGATGGTGCCGGTTAGCATTCTGACCATGCGATAGAGGAATCCGTTTCCATCGAATTCCACTGCAACGAGTTCCTTTCGCCGCTGGATGCGGATCTGGTGGATGGTACGGGTCGTTATTTCTGCCGCTTTCCCACGATTTGCGGCAAAGGAGGCAAAATCATGTGTCCCGATGAGCCGATCGGAGGCTGCTCGCAGGATATCCAAGTCAAGCGGTTGAGGTACGTGCCAGGATCTCCCGATTTCCATGGGATGAAAAATCGTGGCGTTCCAGATGCGGTAGCGATAGACCTTTCCGACAGCAGAGTATTGGGCGTGAAAATCAGCGGATGTGATTTGGCATCGAATCAAGCGAATTTCGACGGGCAGATGAGCGTTCACGGCCGCGATCCACGTCGCCGGATTCATTTTCCCGCGCGGCACATCAACGTGCGCTACCTGTCCGAAGGCATGAACTCCGGAATCCGTTCGTCCAGCTCCGTGCAATTTCACCGGCACGGATAGGATGTGCGAGAAAGCGCGCTTTAGATGATCCTGAATCCCGTTATCGTTTGGCTGACTTTGCCACCCGCTAAATGGACGGCCGTCATACGCGACGGTGAGCTTCAAGCGTTCGATGGCCGGGCCCACTGCAGGGAATCCAGGTAGTTCTGCAGCAGAATCTGCGCAGCGACCTGGTCAATCATTTTCTTGCTTTGCTTGGTATTTTTGCCCGCAGCGTGCAATACACGTTGGGCTTCCCGGGTGGTCAGCCGTTCGTCCCAGAACAGGATCTTAGTCGCTGGGATGACCTGAGAGAGCTGTTCGCCGAAAGACTTCGCCTTCGCAGCGGATGGGCCGATCGTCCCATCCATATTTTTAGGTAACCCGATGACGATCCCGCTGATTCGTTCGCGCTCGACGATCCCTCGGATCTCGTCCATCACGCGCGCGCCGGACTGTAAGGTACGGTAAGGATGGGCAAAGGATCCAAGTTCGTCGGAAATCGCCAGACCAATTCGGCTGTCTCCGTGATCAATACCGAGCAAGCGGGTAGTCATTGGAGTTGTTTCGGAATCTGTTGGACCAAATTTTTGATTTTCTCCACGTCATGACGATGACAGACCAAGATCGCATCGGCCGTTTGGACTACGACCAGATCGCTCACGCCCAGAAGCGCCACGTGGATTTGTGAATCTGAAAATACAATATTGTTCGACGAGGCTTCGAGAGTGACCGGACAATTGGCCGCATTATTGCCCGGCAATTGGTCCAGGTATTTAGAGAGAGCGGTCCAGCTGCCGACGTCGTCCCAGTCAAAGGTCGCCGGCTTGACCAGGACGCGGCTCGCCTTCTCCATGATCGCATAATCGATCGAAGTCTTTCGTAGACTCGCGAACCGATCGCTGAGCAGCTTTTTTTTATCAGAAGAATTCCGGATCGCAGAGACGAATTCTGCCAGATCCGGTGCGTGACGGTTGAACTCGGTGAGAATGGAATTGACAGTCCAGATAAATATTCCGGCGTTCCAGTAAAAATTACCGCTTCGGACGAACGACTCCGCGAGGTCCGGATCAGGTTTTTCGCGAAAGCGAATGACCTCAAACGCATTGGAGTTCTCGATTTGTCTGCCGCGCTCAATGTAACCGAAGCCGGGACAGGCCCAGGTGGGCGTGATGCCGATAGTGATCAAGTCTCCAGTTTTTTGCGCGATGGTTGCCGCGCTCTGCAGATCCGCCTGAAAGGCAGTTTGATCGGAGATTCGATGATCTGCCGGTAGCACGACCATGGTCGCGGAGGGGTTTCGCGCCGCAATGAGCCCCACCCCAAGAGCGATTGCTGCTGCGGTATCCCGCTTGGCCGGTTCGGCGAAAATATTGTTCTCGGGATAGTCGGGCAGTAACTTCCGAATAGCGGCTTCCTGCTCTTGGTTGGTTAGTATGAAGGTGTTCTCCTGGGGAACGAGTCCATCCAGGCGGCGGACGGTTTCTTCGACCAGGGACTGAGAGCTCAATAAGCGCAACAGCTGCTTTGGCGTGGCCTTCCGACTGAGTGGCCAGAACCGTTCACCGCTGCCTCCTGCCAATACGAGTGCATAAAAAACATTCGACATCATTCGAATATCGCCCAAGTTTTTTCTTCGACTAACGATAAAGACCGCCGGAAGCGATAGAGCTTTGCGGCCAACCCCTCAACAGAGTAATACTGTTTTATGTCGAGCGATAATTCTAAGACCATTGTCCTTTCGCTCCCGGCAGCGGCACTGCTGACGATCTCCCAGGCAGCGATCGGCTGCGGAATTGGAATATTATTGGCGGATAAAGTGACCGAAAACCGGCGGAATACCGCCGCAGTCGGGATGCTCTGCCTAGCGGTTGCCACGACTGCCCCTGCACTGGTGGGAGTTTTGGCAGACCTGATCAATGGTCCACAGTCAAAGCTCGGGGTTCGTCGCCGGCTTCGTTCTATCCGTGAAGATTCCGGACTACAGGCGGAAGAAGTGCTTTAAGTGAGCGCGAGAAAGCCTTGCAGGGCTGGTTTTGCGATTCGAATTGCGGAACGGTTCTCGAGCAATCTCGAAACGAGCCGCCCTCCGATTTACCCGGTGGCCCTAGTGACCAGCACGGGTCGGCATTCCACCGGTCGCCGCCAAATGATCGCCCGCGAAACACGCGAAAAGAGGCGAAAAAAATTGAAGGAAGAAATCAGACGCCGATCTCCTGATGCAAAGAATACATTTGCTTTTCGCCGGTTAACCGAACGCCGAACGGTGAACGGTGAACGGTGAACGATATGAGCGACGCCGCTCGTTCACGCCAGAATTCGCGCGCCTTCGGAAGGTTCAGTCAGTATCGGCGAGCAAGTGGCACCGGTAATTCTGTGATATGCGCTCGAAATGGTTTGGATGATTTCGTCGGCGCGCGCCGTTTCAATCAGTGACACCGTCGATCCTCCGAAACCACCTCCTGTTAATCGCGAACCGAATACCCCGGGGGTTTCTCCCGCTAAGGCGACCAGCGTATCAAGATGAGAGGTGCTGTTTTCAAAATTTATGCGGGAACTTTCGTGTGAGGCGAACATTAGTTTGCCAAACTCTTCCAGCTGATTCGCCTGCAACGCTTGCACGCCGCGAAGAACTCTATCGTTTTCCCCGACGACATGAAGTGCTCTCCGCCGGGTCACATCTTCGAGCGGAGATCTTTCAACTAGTGCCAGGCTGGCATCGCGCAGCGATGCGATACCCATCGCTTGGGCGGCCAGCATACACTGGCTTCGACGTTCGTTATATTCGCCCCCGGTTAGTTCATGCGGAACCCCGGAGTTTAACAGCAGCAAGGAGACGTTGGCAGGCAACGAGACCGTCTCCACGGTGATCTTGAGAAAATCCAACAGGATCAGCCGGTGATCCTTCCCAAAGACAGAGGATGCCTGATCCAACAACCCGGATTGGACCCCGACAAACTCGTTTTCCGCCTTTTGACAAAGTTGAGCCAGTCGCATCTTTTTAATCTCCAATTCGAATAGCTCTTGGGCGGCCATAGCAGTAGCTACTTCCAAAGCAGCAGAACTAGATAAGCCCGCGCCCAGAGGCAGATCACTCGAAATATTCATCCGTATCCCGCCTAATCGGAAACCGGCGTTCAGCAGGACGTTGATGACGCCGATTGGATAACTTGCCCAGGCGTCTTCCGCCAGAGGCCGAAGATTGTTTAACTCAATGCTAATGCTTCGGTGATTGGTCCTCGAACTAATCTTCAGCACACTTTCGGAGAGCCGGGACGCCTCAACCGTTACGCCTAGATGGATGGCGGCGGAAAGGACAAACCCTAAATTGTAGTCGGTGTGGTTACCCAGAATCTCGACGCGTCCGGGAGCAAACGTAGTGACGATAATGGACATTGGTTCAGTGTTATTCGGGAAGCTTTACAAATCAACTATTGGCCAAAGAAGCTAACTAATCCGAGGGCAAAATATTCAAACTATCTAAAGTTTCTTGCAAAGTAAGAATCCAAGCATAGCTTGCGCCTGTGAAACTATCTTCCTCCACTCTCAGGAAAGCAGCGGAAATTCAGGAACGCATCGAGCGGTTGCAGGGAGAACTTGGTAGTTTGTTGCAAGCAGGCACGGAGGCTAGTTCAACTCCGGTGGTTGCCGTGGCGGCGGCTCGTACTGTGGCGAGCCGAGGGCGTGGAAGAAAGGCGACCACGGTGGCGCCGTCCGGAAAGAATAGAGGTCGCCGGTCCACTTCGTCGACAGGTCCACTGGCGCCGGCGGTGGTCCAAGTTCTTAAATCCAAGGAGTCACCGATGAGCGTCTCTGAAATCTTGGATGGTCTGATGTCCAACGGCTATAAATTCGCCTCACCCGAGCCAAAGAAGAATCTGTTTGCGCGAATCTACCGATTGAAAGGTGTTAAACAGGTTGGTCCTGGCAGGTTCGCCTCTGAGTAATTCTAATAGTTCTCGTTTTTGCTCTCTCCGCCCATCCATCCATGGCGAGCTGGAGGGTGTTCGTTCCACAGCTCTGCTCACTCTGTCCAACCTGCGCAGGAGCGTTGAAGTATCGCCAATGGGCCCGCGAAGCGACCGCCTTCTGTCCTTTTTCGCTTTTTCGCGTCCGTTCGGTTAGTTCGTAGGCCTTAAGCATGGAGGCAAAACTCCTGATTGACACCTCGGCGGCTTCGGAGTTTGATCGCTTTCCATGAGATGGCTGCTCCCAGGGGCGTTTCTGGCTATGCTTATCGGGGGCATCATGGTCAGAGCCGAGAATCCGCTGCCGATGGAGAACGTCAACGTTTTGCCCCTGGCCATCAACGATAATTTCGAGTTTCGAAAATTCGAGATTTTTCGAAACGCGCCCCCTGTTCCGGGAGCGACCCCGATTTTAACGAAGGACTTGATGATTGACTTCGAGCGGAAACACCGGCTTTGGGGAGCGCTGGATGGATGGGACACTTCGTCCAAGACGGGCCAGTATTTCACCTTTTTTTGGCGTGCAAAAAAACCCGCAAACCTCACAATCCGTTTGGAATATCGGCAATCTAATCTCAAGAATTATGTGCAGGGCAGGGAATTGAATTATCCGAACGCGAAGGGAAGCCATGTGTCAGAATTCGCGATCCTGGGAAACGACTATGAAACCGACGGCCCAATCACTTCGTGGAGAGCGATTTTGATCGAGGATCGAAGAATTATTGTGGCGCTTCTGCAGTCTCGAACATGGCAATGAATTCGTTTGAAAGTCTTGAATTTGACACCTAAACGCCAAGGAAGATATATTTCGGGAGTTTTGTGAATTCGCCAACGTCTATCTTGGTCGGGGTAACGAGCCGGGGGGTCCATGTCAAGGTGGAGGGTAAAGGTTCGTTTCAGAGCAGCCCGGCCCTGAAGGAATTCTCGAAGCACATGTTAGAGCGAGGTTACCGCAGTTTTGTGGTGGATCTGCTGGGTTGTCCGGTGATGGATTCCACATTTATGGGCACCCTGGCCGGAATTGCATTGCGCCTTCGAGAGTTTGGCAACGGGTCGCTCCTGGTCCGAAACGCCAATGAGCGCAACACGGATCTGCTCCGGAATTTGGGCTTAAACAACCTTTTCGATGTGGAATCGAAGGCGGCGGATACGACGGAAAGCATGGTCGAAGCGGCGCCGTTAGACGCTGATCCAGCGATTGGGCGTACTGATCAAGCCGAGTGTATGATCGAGGCGCATGAGGCTTTGGTAGACGCTGATCCGGAAAACCTTGCGCGATTCAAAGACGTTCTCGAGTATCTCAAGCAAGATCTTCGCGCCGGTTCAAAATAGTTTGATTCAATGTGGTCCTTTTTGCTCATAGGACTACTCGCTGCCACTGTCATCGTGCTCGTCGGAGTAAATCTTAGGCAGCGTCGATCTATCGAAGCCCTTCGGCGTGCACGGGAAGAATTGCAGGTTGAAGAAGACAGAGTCTTTGATTTTCTCCACGGGTTGGGTGAAGCGTTCTCCGAAGATCTGCGCTCTTCGGATCTTCACCGGTTGATCGTCGAAGGGGCGACGCGGATCACGGACGCGCACGGGGGGGCTCTTTACCTCGTGGACAGAACGGGCAAGTTGCTGGTTCCGACATTTATTTCGAAGGATTGCCCGCCCTTAGTCGAAGTGCCGCGAAGCATTTCACAGCAAAGTCTGAATTCTCCGCTGGCGATGGAGAGCTATCTCCAACTTCATACCGTTAAACCGGGCGAAGGTCTGCTTGGCGCAGTTTGGGAGCGAAAAGAGCCATTGTTCCTCTCGAGCAAGGATGCTGACCCGCGCCTGGAACGGCTCAAGGATTTATCTCTAGAGATGGATTCGGTGATGATTGGTCCCCTGGTGTATGGAAATCAGAACCTCGGGGTGTTGGCCGTCGCCAACGGCCCGATGAGTACACCCTTCTCTCCGTCCGATTTTTTGGTTTTTCAATCCCTGGTTGAGCAGTCGGCGTTCGCCCTCTATAACGCGGTGGTCTATTCGGAGGCGAGCGAGAAAAGGAGGATTGACCGAGAACTGGATGTGGCCCGCGATATTCAGCGGATTCTTCTGCCGAATGCCGCGCCAGCATTTGAGGGATTTGAAATTGCGGGGCTCAATATTCCGGCCAGCCGGGTGAGCGGCGACTACTACGACTACATTGCGTTGGATAATCAACGTCTTGGGATTGCCATCGCGGATGTTTCGGGCAAAGGAGTCGCAGCCTCCTTGATCATGGCGATGTGTCGGAGTGTATTGCGCTCGTTTGCCAGATCGAGCGAGTCAGCCGCCGCGGTGTTGCAGGCGGTCAATCGCCAGCTCTATCCCGACATCAGGGAAGACATGTTTATCAGCATGGCTTACTTGATCGCGCACAAGGAGGATAACGAACTGGTCCTGGCCAGGGCCGGTCACGACGCGCCGTTGCAATACCGGGCCAGCGACTCCTCCGTGGCAAAGATCAATCCTCCCGGAATGGCGCTGGGAATTGACAGCGGAGGCGTTTTCAATAGGGTAACGGGCGATTGTCGGGTGCACCTTGAGAACGGTGATTGTTTGATTTTGTACACTGATGGTGTGACCGAAGCGTTAGATGCAAATGGTTTGGAATTTGGGATGTCGAGATTGACCGAGGCCATTCAGGCCAGTGCGGCAGACGGAGCGCCAGCAATCTTGAGTCGGGTAACCGCTGACTTGAAGACTTTCGTAGGCAACCATCCGCAGAACGACGATATTACGCTGATTGCAATTCGGAAGTTATGAGTGAGGCGAACAAAGAGAAAGAATTTGAAGCGGAAGAGAACCTGATCGAAGACACGCCATCCCTTGAGCCGGCGCTGAAATCAGGTGCTTCACCGGAAGGGAACTCCGCGATGCGAAACGCAGAACCAACAGCCGCCCCGAACGAGAAAAGTTCGGAACCCAGGCTAGCCGACGATTCGCGGGATCAACTGACTCAATTGAAAGCCGAGTTGAGCAAATACAAGGATATCGCCCTGCGTTCGGTCGCCGATCTGGACAACTATCGGAAACGGATGGCTCGCGAGAAAGACGATGCAATCCGGTACGCCAACTCTAATTTCCTGGAGCGATTGATCCCGATCCTCGATAATTTTGAACTCGGCTTACAAGCGGCTAAGGCTGGAGGAAGCCAATCGGCGGTTCAGGACGGGTTGATGATGGTCTTTAAGCAACTACAGGATTTTCTAGGCAGTTGTGGTGTAGAGACAATCGATGCGACCGGGCAGCATTTTGATCCCAATGTGCATGAGGCAATTGCGCAGGAACAGAATGCAGAAGTCGCCGAGGGTTTTGTCATCCGGCAGTTGCGAAAAGGCTACAAATTGAAGGATCGATTGATTCGACCCGCAAACGTGGTGGTCTCAAAAGGAACACCCGCGGGCGAGGATTCCGCAACACCTGGCGCCGGGACATAACGAATGGCTACGAAACGAGATTACTACGAAGTTTTGGGGGTGGAGCGGAACACCAGCACCGACGAAATTAAGAAAGCTTACCGCAAGCTGGCGGTCAAATTTCATCCAGACAAAAATCCTGGGGACGCCGGAGCAGAAGAGAAATTCAAGGAACTCGGCGAAGCCTATGAAGTTCTCATCGACGAGAACAAGAGATCCGCTTATGACCGCTACGGCCACGCGGCGTTCGGTGCCGGGGCGGGAGTCGGTGCGAACCGTGGGGCCGGTGGTTTCCATGATCCGTTCGATATTTTTCGTGAAGTCTTCGGGATGGGTGCGGAAGGAGGAGGCGGCATTTTTGACCAGATCTTCGGATCGGGGGTGGCGTCCAGGGACCGGAGCGGTCGGCAACGTGGTTCTGATTTAAGGTACGACCTGCAGATCACTTTGGAGGAAGCGGCGTTTGGCACCGAAAAAGAGATCGAAATCCTGAAGCACGAGACGTGCTCCAGTTGCGGCGGATCGGGAGCGGAATCCGGCTCGCGTGCGACCTCTTGTCCCACTTGTCAGGGCCGCGGCCAAGTGATTACCTCGCGTGGATTTTTCCAAGTCTCCCAGACCTGCCCGCGGTGTCGCGGAACCGGCCAAGTGATCGACCGCCCTTGTCGGGATTGCGGAGGCGACGGCCGGCTGGAAAAAAGGTCGCGAGTCAAGCTTAAGATCCCCGCCGGGATCGATGACGGTGCCCGTCTCCGGTCTTCCCGGAATGGCGAGGCGGGAATTCGGGGAGGTCCCCCGGGGGATCTCTACGTGGTGATGCATGTGCGTGAGCACGAGATCTTCACCCGGGAAGAGGACGATCTCTATTGTGATATTCCGATCTCATTTGCGACGGCGGCTTTGGGCGGCGAGGCGAAAGTGCCGACGCTCCAAGGCCAGGCTTTGTTGAAAATTCCGCCAGGAACGCAGAGCGGCACCCAGTTCCGGTTACGCGGTCACGGCGTCCAGAACATGGACACGAGGAACAGAGGAGACTTGCGTGTCCGAGTGATTGTTGAAGTACCGACCCGATTGAATTCCGAACAACGGCGAAAGCTCGAAGAATTCGCCTCCTCGTGCGGTGACGATAATAGTCCGATGCACAAGACTTTCTTTGATAAGGCGAAAGACTTTTTTCGTTGATTGGTCACGTGAGCACGCATCGGTTCTACATTTCCCCGGAGCGATGGAGTCTCAAGCCTTTGGTGCTGGACGAGTTAGAAGCACATCATTGCATTGACGTGCTCAGGTTAGGTGTGGGATCCCGGGTGGTGGTCTTTAACGGGCGGGGCTCAGAGATTACGGCGGAAATCACGACCGTCGAAAAGGGGAGAGTGCATCTAAAAGAGCTGATTTCCGCGAAGACAGAGCGGCTTCGCTGCACCATCACTCTGGCGCAAGCGATTCCCAAAGGGAAACACATGGATCTGATCATCCAGAAGGCGACAGAACTCGGGGTGGCGAAAATAGTTCCGCTGCTCTCGGATCGCACCGTCGTTCAACTGGAAGAGGAAGAGTTGGCTAAGAAACGGGAGAAATGGAAACAGGTGACAATCGAAGCCGCGAAACAATCCGGGCAGGATTGGCTTCCTGAAATTGCGAAACCGATCACTCCCAAACAATTTTTTGCAGAGTTCGATCACTACGAACTCCCCTTAGTTGCTTCTCTCCAGAGTGACGCGCGAAGTCTCAAAAAAGTGTTAGCCAATTTCCGTGAACAGCACGGACAAAGACCGAGTTCTGCGCTTATTCTCGTCGGGCCGGAAGGTGATTTTACGCCGGCCGAGACATCGTGGGCGAAGAGCGCCGGTTGCGTTCCTGTCAGCCTCGGCCCCATTGTCCTCCGAACGGAGACGGCTGCGATTTACAGTTTGAGCGTACTGGCATACGAGCTTCAGGGCCTGGAAGTGTGACCGGCCTTTTTCCTTGCCAATGATTGGCTTCGGACGCATTCTCCCAGTCGTGATGCGCTGCGGGAGGGTTTGCGTTGCGGTGCTATACTTGTTTGCCTGTCAGGCGCTCGCGTTTGAGTGGACACTGGTTAAGCAAGACGGCCGCGATTATGTACCGATTGAAGACGTGGCGAAGTTTTACAGCTTCACCCAAGCCAACTATTCGGACGATAGTATTAAGCTGGAAGGGGCGACTCTCAGAATGGTGGGTGGAGTTAACTCTCGTGAGCTTTATCTGAACGGGCTCAAATTCATCCTCAGTTTTCCAATCATTAAGGTGGATAACCAAATCCTCATGTCGCGAATGGATCTGAGCAAACTGGTTGAACCGGTCTTGCGTCCCACAAAGATCCCGGCTAAGCCCGTTCGGACGGTGGTTCTCGATGCGGGCCACGGCGGTTTCGATCAGGGTGCGCAAAGCATCTTAGGGAACGAGAAAGACTTTGCCCTCGATGTAGTCCAGCGGACACGCGACTTGTTGCTAAGAGCGGGATTCAATGTTCGTCTTACCCGGTCCGGAGATGTATTTATTCCGCTGGAAGATCGGGCCGCCTTTGCCAATCGGCAATCCAA
>DATHPZ010000075.1:0-6410 GCA_035483355.1 Chthoniobacterales bacterium
GAGATGTCGTTGCTGTCAATGTTTGCCACGTAGGCAAACTTGGCCATAGGCTCCGCTGCCACCGAAAGGGGCCCGAATCCCGCTGGGAAGGGCGATCCCGGGACGGGCGTCAGGGCCCCGTTGGAAGCAATGCGGTAGGCCGAGACATCATTGCTACTCCTGTTTGCCACGTAGGCGAACTTGGCTCTGGGGCCCATCGCCACTGAAACCGGCCCTACTCCCGCGGGGAATGGCGAACCTGAGACGGGTGTCAGGGCCCCGTTGGAACCGATGCTGTAGACCGAAACGTTTTTGCTGCTAAAGTTTATCACATAGGCGAACTTGGCCGTGGCATTTACCGCTACTGAAACCGGCCCGACTCCCGTTGCGAAGGGAGAACCTGAGACGGGCGTCAGGTCCCCATTGGAACCGATGCCGTAGGCCGAGACGTTGTTGCTACTAAAGTTTGCCACGTAGAAGAACTTAGCTGTGGGGTCTACTGCCACTGAATAGGGTTCATATCCCGCTGCAAAGGGCGAACCTGGAATGGGGGTTAGGGCCCCGCTGGAACCGATGCTGTAGGCCGAGATGTTGCTGCCAAATCTGTTTGCCACGTAGGCGAACTTGGCCGTGGGCTCCACTACTACTGAAAAGGGAGTTTGGCCCCCTGCGAAGGGCGATCCCGGGAGGGGTATAAGAACCCCATTGGAACCGATGCTGAAAGCCGAGATGTTGTTGCTGGCAAAGTTTGCCACGTAGGCGAACTTGGCCGTAGGGTCCACCGCCACTGAAACTGGCCCGACCGCCGCGTCCTCTCCGAAGGGCGAACCTGGGACAGGTGTCAGGGCCCCGTTGGAACCGATGCTGTAGGCCGAGACGAGGTTGCTATAAAAGTTTGCTACGTAGACGAACTGTGGTCGCAACGGTGTCGGCGGCTTGCACTCCAGTAAAACAAAACCGATAGCGAGCGTCGGCAAAATGTAAAACCAACCTCTTCGCATGACGCAATTTCTTTCTTTTAGCCTGTTTGGGACAGCTAGCTTTCGTTTGAGCAATCCAAAGGCCGAATAGCTTTATCTACCTATCTACCGTACCGAAGCACAGTCTGAAATAGCACTAAACTTTAGGACACACAGATGCGGGCGAGCTGCGTAACCGCAGCTGCGAAAACCAGCGTTATCGAGCGAGCGGGCTCAACCTCGTGGTTGCCGCCATCATCGCCTGGAACACGGTTCATCTCGAACGCACTGTCGCGAGTGTTAGCGTGCCGGGGAGAGAGATTGGGCCAGACTTACTGGCCCATTTGTCGCCTCTGGGTTGGGAGCAATGAGGATCTCAGGAACGATTTCGAGGAAAGCGCATTGTTTGATCGAACGGAGATTTCGTAGGGATCGACCAGTCTTCGCATCCATTGGTTGATCGCTTTGAGGCTCCGGCTCATCCGCTTGCTGCTGATCGTCCTCGTCCTCGAATTCCTGGAGGCACAATCATACAGAGCTCCGCGACGGGGGGTGCCGCGCACAGCGCTAACTAACCAGAGACAATCGGAACGCTTCGCTTGGCGGGCCTTTCAGGCGAGGGCGTGGTGTTGATGCCACTTTTCGATCGCTTCGAAATAGGCGGATTCGAGGGCTTCGGTCTGGCGGGGTTGCGCGAACTCCTTGGCCACCGTTTGTGAGGCGGACGCTCCCATGGCTTTCCAGGAGTCCGGATCTTGAACCATTCTAAACAGAGATTTTGCCAATCCTTCCTCATCCCGTTCGGGTACCAGCAATCCGTTGACGCCGTCTGTCACGGCTTCTGGAATTCCTCCGTGACGCGTCGCTACGACCGGCAACCCGCCGGCCATCGCTTCAAGCATTGAATTCGGAACCCC
Organism: Chthoniobacterales bacterium; assembly: GCA_035483355.1. Taxonomy (GTDB): domain Bacteria; phylum Verrucomicrobiota; class Verrucomicrobiia; order Chthoniobacterales; family JAFAMB01; genus JAFAMB01. The sequence goes on from DATHPZ010000075.1 coordinate 1,856, forward strand.
TTCTTGATTCGAATCCGGAGGCAACTCACTCGGATGCATGAAGACGTGCGCCTTCTCGTACAAATCGCGCAATTCGGTTTGACCGAGAAATCCAAGAAAGACGACGGCCTTTCGCAGATCCAGCTGTTGCACCAATTGTTCCAACTCTCGGCGAAGCGGGCCGTCGCCCGCAATCAGAAACCTCGAATTGGGAAATACCTTTGCGAATCTGGCGAACGCCCGCAAAGCGGTCGGCAAGCCCTTCTTTGGCACCAATCGGCAAGCCTGAACAATTGTCCACGCGCCCTCTGCCGGGACGTTCCTGACCACGTAGGGAAATCCGTCCAAAGGAATTCCCGTGCGGTTCAATCGAATTTTTTGCGGATCGCAATCGAGTTCAATCAATTTCTCCGCGATCGATCGGCTCCGTACCAGAACCAGAGGCACTAAGCGAAGCAGCTTCCTTAAATTTCCTAGGTATCCGCGCTCGGTTTCCCGGCGTTGGACATCCATTCCGTGGAACGAAACGACACAAGGACGATCCCATCGCTCGATGAGCGGAAGCAGATGGACGCCGGTATTCCCGAAGTACACATGCATCAGATCCGGGTCTCGTCGCAGCAGCACGCGCCGGATTACCTCGAATTCGCCGCGGTAAACCAACGCGGGCGCTCGCGTCAGATACTTTAAGCGTCCGCGGCGGACCAGGTTGGTTTTCGGTTTTTCGAGCAGTTCCAGATCCAGGAACGGATAAAGCTCCGCATTTTCGCGAAATTTGGCCATGACAAAGGTATCAACCCGTTGCAGCGAGGTGATCTGACGATAGATGTGGAGCATCTCCGCCTTGAGAAAATAGGTGCAAAAACTGGCGACTACCGGTTTCACCTCGAACTCGTTCAAAGGCCTAAGAGCGTTTGCAACGCGCGCTTGAAATCCTCCATCCCGACGTCATCCGCCGCAGCCATCGGCACTGCAATCCTCTCGGAGAACCTGTTCTGGATAATTGCCAGATTCTCTTCTGCGCCGGGTAAATCCATTTTATTGGCCGCAATGATCCAGGGCCGTTGACTGAGCGTTGGATCGTACAGGTCAAGTTCGCGGCGCAGAGAACCAAGGTCTTGAATCGGGTTGCGGCCTTCACTGCCGGCGGTGTCGAGGACGAAGACCAGCAATTTACAACGCACGATATGACGGAGAAAATCGTGGCCGAGTCCAACGTTCTGGTGCGCTCCCTCAATCAGACCTGGGATATCCGCCACTGTCGCACGCTTGTACCCGTCAAATTCCACCACACCTACGACCGGATTCAAAGTCGTGAACGGGTAAGGCGCCACCTTGGGATGAGCAGCTGAGACTTTGCCGAGAAGTGTCGATTTGCCGGCATTCGGATAGCCGACTAAACCGACATCCGCAATCTTTCGCAGTTCCAAAAGAAAATAGCCTTCTTCGCCCGATTCACCTTCAGAAAATTGCCGCGGCGCGCGATTGGTCGAGCTTTTGAAATGCGTGTTTCCCTTGCCACCCGAACCGCCCCGGCACAAAACGAGTTCCTGGTTTTCCTCAGACAGATCGGCGACCAACTCGCAATCCGCCAGTGCAATCACCGGCTTCGGCGGCGGCTCATCGACCGTTTCTTCCGCTGCAGGTGGTTCGAGAATTTGAGGTGGTATCCGGTAGATCAAGGTGCCTGCAGGCACTTTGTAGACGGCGTCTTTGCCCGCTTTTCCGTACATGTTCTTGCCCATGCCATGCGCGCCGCGTGGCGACTTCAACAACGGCTGATAAAAAAACTCTACCAGGTTGTCGGTGTGTACGTCGGTCCGAAAAATGATGTCGCCCCCCTTCCCCCCATCCCCGCCGTTCGGGCCGCCTCGGGGCACAAATTTTTCACGCCGAAAACTGACGCACCCATTTCCGCCATCCCCGGCTTTTGCATGAATTCTGATCCGATCGACGAACATTGACTTTGGCGTTCACCGTTCACCGTTCACCGCTCACCGTTCGAGTTCGCAAGCCAGGCGCCCCGAGTCGAGACGCTTTCACCTCCCGAACTCCGGCCGCCCGAACGGTGAACGCCGAACGCCGAACGGTGAACGGCGAAGGTCTAGAGGAGCGATTCGTACATTTTTTTTGTTTCGGCGGCGATGGTCGCCCAGCTGAACTTTTCGACGGCTCGCTTGCGTCCGGCTACTCCGAACTTCTTGCGCAAAGATTCATCCGCCATCAGGCGATTAGTTTTTTCGGCCAAATCACGAGAGAATTTATCCGGGCTGACCGGCTCGAATGGGCTCGTCTGCATCTGCTCCAAGGGTACGAGAAACCCGGTTTCCCCATCCACCACGACCTCTTTGATTCCTCCGACTGCTGCAGCCACCACCGCAGTTTCGCAGGCCATGGCCTCCAGATTGATGATTCCGAAAGGTTCGTAGATCGACGGGCAAAGGAAGACTGCCGCGTGCGTGTAAAGTTCGTAAACGACCTCTTTGGTCACCATTTTTTCGATCCAGATGACCCCTTCTCTTTTGCTTTGCGCCTCTGCCACCGCGCGCTTCATTTCCTCGGCAATCTCCGGCGTGTCCGGCGCTCCGGCGCAAAGGACGACTTGGAATCCCGGGTCCATATATTTAATTGCATTGACGAGATGAATGATGCCCTTCTGGCGTGCGATCCGGCCGACAAATAAAACAAAAGGCTTGTCGGGATCTATCCCGTTCTTTGCCAAGAAATCGTTGGATTTGCGCGGATAATATTCTTCGGGATCAATGCCGTTATAGATGATGCGTATTCGCGCTGGATCGACATTGAAGAGTCGCAGGATGTCCCTCCGCGTTTCCTCCGATACCGCGACCACCGCATCGGCCATTTCGGTGGCCGTTTTTTCCAGCCAGGTCGAACAATCGTAGCCGTACCCCAACTGTTCACGTTTCCATGGCCGGAGCGGTTCCAACGAATGAACCGTCAGAACCATCGGAACATGGTAATTGAGCTTGGCCAAAATACCGCCGAAGTGGGAGTACCAGGTGTGGCAATGGACGACATTTGCGTCGATACCCACCGTGTTAAAGTCCGTGCAACGACGGATTGAGCCGAACACTGAATTCAGATTCTTGGGACAACGAAAAGTCGCCGCGTCGACGCCGAATCCTCTTACGCTCAAATGGGGCTGGTCGACTTCCTGATCCCCAAAACAGCGCACCTCGACATCCATGATCTTTGCTAGTTCACGACTCAGATAATCGACGTGAACACCTGCGCCCCCATAAATGTTAGGGGGGTACTCGTTCGTCAGAAAGAGGGCTTTCATTCTGCCATTAAGGATCGAAGACGAGCAGAAGGCAAGGAGGGAACGTGTCGGCGTAGGGGCGATGATACGTCTCTTACTTGAACACGATCGGGATAATCAAAATGGCCACGATATTCGCCACCTTGATCATGGGATTGATGGCGGGGCCTGAAGTGTCCTTATAGGGATCGCCGACGGTATCGCCGGTGACGGCAGCCTGGTGCGCTGGCGACCCCTTCCCACCGTGGTGACCCTCCTCAATATATTTCTTGGCGTTGTCCCACGCACCTCCGCCGGAAGTCATCGAAATCGCAACAAACAACCCGGTCACAATCGTTCCGACAAGCACGGCCCCCAGCATCACGTACCCGAAAAACGAGGCCACCAGGACAAACGCGACCGGAAGCAGCGCGGGGACAATCATTTCTCTCAGAGCCGCCTTGGTCACAATATCGACACATTTTCCGTATTCGGGCGTTTCTGTTCCGGTCAAAATCCCGGGTTTACTCTGCAGCTGTCGCCGAACTTCTTTCACGACTGCACCGGCCGCTTTCCCGACCGCCTGCATGCTGAGTGAACTGAAAAGGAAGGGCAGAAGTCCGCCAAAAAATAGCCCAACTATGACCTGAGGTTGTTCCAGCGAATAGTCTGAAGAATGCGTTTCGCGGGCTCCGAGGATAGAGAAATGAGCCTTCAATTCGGAGGTGTAGGAACCAAAAAGAACGAGGGCCGCCAGTCCGGCGGAAGCGATGGCGTACCCTTTGGTTACGGCTTTCATGGTGTTTCCGACTGCATCCAGCTCATCGGTCACCGCCCTAGTCGATTTAGGCAGGTCGCTCATCACGGCGACTCCGCCTGCGTTATCCGTAATCGGGCCGAACGCATCAAGTGAAATGACGGTCCCGGCCATGGAGAGCATGCTCATCACCGCAATCGCGATCCCATAGAGCCCGACACAGGAATAACTCAGGATGATTGCCAGCCCGATAAAGATTACCGGCAAAGCTGTCGCCTGCTGGCCGATTGCAAGTCCGGCAATGATATTGGTTGCGTGACCCGTCTCTGACGCGAGGGCAATACTCCGAACAGGTTTGAAAGCGGTCGAAGTGTAGTAATTGGTGATGGCCACAATGACCCCTGTCATCGCGAGCCCAATCAGCGTCGCCAGAAACAGTTGCCCGGACGTGTAAGTGGAATGTCCCACCTGAATCGTGGCGGGAAATAGCAGGATCGTGGCAGGCAAGTAAAGAATTGCAGAAACGAGTGCGTTCACGCCCACCGCTTCCACCAGAA
>DATHPZ010000076.1:0-15327 GCA_035483355.1 Chthoniobacterales bacterium
AAACGTACTAACTTTCAAAACAAATCCAAAAACTAACACGGCAAAGATAAAAAATATTCCGGGAACCGGTATCACCTGGAAAAGCAACGCGCGCAGAATATCAAAATCCTCCGTGGCATTTGTCCCGGTGTACACCGGATGCACTGCCATATTCGATCCGCCTAGCAAACGCGCGATTCCTAATATTGCTACCATCATTGCCAGCGTGACAATGAACGGCTGCATTTTGCCCTTCGTAATGAACAGCCCATTGAACGCTCCAAAAATCAGTCCGACCGCCGGGACGGCAACTAACACACCGGGCACGCCGAACTTCGGGCCAAGCTGGCCAAACGTCCACCAGACCGACCAGATCGCGAGAATCGCTCCCAGGATGATCCCCCACCACCGGGCCGTAGCAGGCGCCTTCTCCACAGGTTTGGCCGAACCTCTAGTGGCATTGATCGCAATTAACGGCACCAGATAGGCACAGAGAAAAAAGGCGACCAGCGCCAGAACCGGGATCGCCAGAAACGACGCGTTCGTCCAACCCTGTTGAGTCAGCAACATCGCGCAGACAACCGATCCCAAGGCCATCATGGAGCCAACCGATAGATCAATTCCGCCGGTCAAGATCACTAGCGTCATCCCAACCGCAATGATTCCATTGTTCGAAACCTGACGGAGAACGTCCGACTGGTTCCCCGGACTTAAGAAAATGTTGACGCCCTTGTGATTGATTGGCGACGAAAAGATCCCCACCAAATACAAAACCGCCAGACCCCAGAACAATTTAGTCTGGAGCAGAAATTTCCCCATCGAAAAAACAATCCCTTTCACCGGGCCACCTCCCTTTCGGCGAAGGCAGGCTGCACCGATCCTCCGGGCGACGCATATTCCAGAATCGTTTCGTGCGAAAACTGCTCCCGGCTCAGCAACGCCGTTGGACGCCCCTCGCACAACACGAGGATCCGATCGCTGAGCAGCGTCAATTCCGGTAATTCAGAGGAGACGAGCACCATTGCTAAGCCTTGCTCAGCCAGTGTCCCAATCAAACGATAAATCTCCGCCTTGGCGCCCACATCGATTCCACGCGTCGGTTCGTCCAGCAGTAATACCCGCGGTTTGGTCAGCAACCATTTCCCGATCACGAGCTTTTGCTGGTTGCCGCCACTGAGGGTTCCGGCAAGCTGGCGCGGCCCGCTGGCTTGGATACCGAGATTGCGGATCGTTCGATCGGCAAGCTCCAGTTCCTGATGGGAGGACACCAAACCAAAGGCAGCGATCGTTCGCAAAACCGCCAGTTCTGCATTCCGGTCTATCCCGGCCCCAAGCACCAGGCCGTCTCGCTTACGATCCTCGGTCACCAGCGCGATCCCCGCCGCTTTCGCGTCGACCGGATTCAAAAGACGAATCTTTTCGCCTTCAATCCGAACTTCTCCCCCGGAGGTGCCCGGGTGTAACCCAAACAAAACCTCCAGTGTCTCAGTCCGCCCAGCGCCCAGCAATCCTGCGATCCCGAACACCTCTCCCGCCACGACGGAAAAGTTTACGTTCCGCACCAGCATCGTTCTCGCGACAGTCGGGGCAGGATTTTCCAACCTCAGATTTTGCACCTCGAGCACCGGCTTGCGTGTGGCAGTCTCTGACCTGCCACTCGCAAAAACTTCTTGCAGTTCGCGACCGACCATCATCCGAATGATCTCGCGCCGGTTCGCCTTTTCCTGGGACATACTGCCGATAAGCTGACCGTCCCGCAGCACGGTCACCGTATCAGCCAACGCGACGACTTCCTCCATCCGATGGGAGATATACACGATCGCGACGCCCTCTTTCGCCAAGGTACGAATCACCTGAAACAGGCGCTCAGTTTCGTTGATGGACAAGGCCGACGTCGGCTCATCCATGATCAGGATCCGAGCCTTTGCCACCAGCGCCTTGGCAATCTCCACCAATTGCTGCTCGCCGACCCGCAGTTTGGCAATCGGTTGATCGATCCGGCCTTGAAAATCCAAAGGGCGCAGAACCTCCCGAGCCGCCCGGACCTGTTGCTCTCTGTCCACCATAAACAAGGAGCGAACTTTTTCCTGCCCGAGAAAGATATTCTCATCGACGGCGAGTTCAGGGACCAGGCTGAGTTCCTGCTGAATCATGGCGATGCCGGCCCTGGTTGCATCTCGCGGTGACACCATTCGATGTTGTTTGCCGCCCACATAGATTTCCCCGTCATACGGGTCGATCAATCCGGCCGCAATCTTCATCAGGGTCGATTTGCCCGCTCCGTTCTCGCCCATGAGCGCGTGGATTTCACCGGCACGCAGATCGAAATTGACATTTTTTAAAACAGGTGTCGGCCCGAAACTCTTGGAGATTCCTCGCATCTGCAGAGCCAATTGGTTCGGTGCGTCGGTCTGTTCGGCTGGGGCAACCATAGAATCCAAGGCGATGAGCCAACATAAAAGGAACACCAATCCGGCGAAACCAAAGTTATTCCGCCGAGCTAGATGATCCTTCCAGGGTCGCCGCGATCTGCTGTTTGGGGGATAAAATGTAAAACTTTACATCGAGTTATAATTCGTGCAAAACAGATGTCAAGCCCACGGTTCCCGGCTCTTCGTACCGCTCTTCCCCATGACTCTCCACGATCTCGCCAAGGAGCTGAATCTCAGCATTGCCACGATTTCCAGGGCTCTCAGCAGGCCGGAAGATGTTGCTCAACCCACCCGGCAACGCGTCCTCGCCGCCGTCCACCGCCATGGCTACACGCCCAACGGGACGAGGCGCTCTTTGCGTACCCAACAGACCAGAACCATCGGCATCATTATCTCCGATATCAGAAATTTCTTCTTTTCCGCTGTCGTCAAAGCGATTGAAGACGAAGCCAGAGCCAACGGTTATACCGTCCTCATCTGCAACGCCGACGAAGATAGCGCCAAAGAGGAAGCAGCTCTCCAGCTTCTCCTCGACCGGAAAGTCTCGGGCGTCATCCATTGCTCGACCGGAGCGAATCTGGATCTCCTGCGCGCTTTCCATAAATCCGGCGCAGTATTGGTCGACCTTGATCGTGAGTCGGGCCTGAAGAATGTCGATACCGTTGTCGTCGATAACAAACTAGGCGCCGAACTCGCCACCCAACATCTCCTTGAGCTTGGTCATGTCGAAATTGCCACCATTGCAGGACCGCCGCACCTTTCCAACGCGCGCGGACGCTTGGTCGGGTTTGAAGATGCACTACGCAGTCACCACATCCGCGTCAAAAAAGGGTACGTTCAATTTGGAGACTTTCTGCAGCAATCAGGGTATCAATGCGCGCAAAAACTGTTCTCCCTGCGTCATCCTCCGACCGCGCTCTTTGTGGCAAACATGGAAATGGCGGCCGGGGTCATCGCTTTCGTTCGCGACCAAGCTGTTGCCGTTCCCGGTGATCTATCGATCGTCAGTTTTGACGACTCTTTCTGGGCACGCTATATGGACCCTCCTTTGACCGTGATCGCCCAACCAATGGAGCAAATGGGCAAGTGCACCATGGATCTCCTCCTCGCACGGCTCCGAGGCGGTAAACCCGCCCAGACCATGGTATTTGCGCCTGAGTTGATCGTTCGCCGTTCAACGTCTTCTCCTAAATTGCGCTAGTCGTACTCGTTCACCGTTCACCGTTCACCGTTCGGCGTTCACCGTTCGCCGTTCGGCGTTCACCGTTCGCCGTTCGGTGGCGCACGGGTTGAACGAAGCCGCCGCGGGGAGTCCCTGAGCGGCTGACGCGAACAATGAAGTCATGCATTTCCTAAGGGCCGAAGCCGTGATGCCCCGTACGCACGACAGGCCAAGCGATCCAGCGAGATCATCGGTGTGGTGTGGCATGCCCTCGGAGGGCGTACTGACCCAGCGCTTGATGACGTGATGACGAGCAGTTGGGGCTCGATGCAGGGCTGAACAAATGAGCCGATTTTTTCAGGTGGTTTTGCGGGTGGAAAGACCACTGGTCGGAGCCATCGAATTTTGTGAGGCTCCCAAGGCGGGGGTACGGGAATTTCGTACGGCTTAGTACGGGTTGATCGATAAGTCGAAGACTGTGATTTCGACCGATTTCGTAACCGCAAAAGCGCTTCTTTTACGTTTGTACAGATGCAGAATGTAGGGCGAATGGATCTGCACCTCGGTCGCTGGTCTTACCTTCATCGGTGAGCTCCCGGCGTGTACCTGAAAAACTCGGCTCGTTTGTTCAACTTTTTGACACCACGAACGGTTAGCGCCGTGTCTTCGGCCCCAATTGAGCACTCGGCTTATTTTGATTTGACCAGCCTCCAAAAAATCCGAGTACGAGGACGAGTTCGAGTACGAGTACGATTTTAGGAACGATTGCGGGTCCCTCGGCAGGTCGTATGGCGTTCACCGTTCGGCGTTCGGCGGCGTAAGCAGGGCGGGCCGGGTGCTGCGTTCGCCGAGACGTCGGCTCCACGCGCCCGCGGCGACGATGGCCGTGATGGCCAGAGTCCCGACGATTACCGCGCCATCTATTTGTTCGCCCAGAATTATGTGAGCGGCGAAGATCGCCAGGAACGGCAACAAGAGTTGCAGCTGGCTCATCTTCGCAATGCCTCCCAGAGCCAGACCTTTGTAATAAAAGAAAAAACCGATGAATTGGCTGACCGCGGTCAGGTAAAACAAACCCGCCCATGCCTCCGTGGTAACTGACCCGATTCGAACACCAGCGTGAGAAACGTAAACGATCAGCGCGAGCAGTTCGAGCGGGAACACTGTCACCAGCGCCCAGCAGATCACCAGCCATCCCCCCATCTCACGAGCCAGCAGGCCGCCTTCGGCGTATCCATAGGAACAGGCAATAAATGCTGCGACTAACAACACATCGGCCTGTTCGATCGAAGACAACCCCGATCGATACGTCGAGAACAGAACAATCAGGACCGTCCCGAGAATCGCAAATATCCAAAACCCGCGCGAAACCGATTCTCGCCCGCGGATGACCCCAAACACAGCGGTTGCCAGCGGCAAAATCGATCCCATCACCGACGCATGTGTCGCGGGAACATACTTCAAGGCAATTGAGACCAAGATCGGAAAAAGCACCACCATCCCGATGGCCGCGGAACCCAGACGCACCAGTTGGGACCGGTCCGGAATCCGGCTCCTGCTCAAAACCAGGTAAACCAACGCGGCAATTCCTGCGCCGGCTCCGCGGACCAGCGCGATCAAGATCGGATCAAGTGCGCGCAAACTAAGTCGCGTCATGGGAAAAGTGAAGCTGAAACAAAGCACGCCGAGAGCCGTAAAGAACCAGCTCTGCCATACCGGCGCTCTGTTCCGCTCTAACGCCGGACCGACCGTGGCCATCGACAAAGTTTTCACCCCGGAAAATCCAATAGTATTCGATACCAGAACAGATACAGATTATGAAATAAGCGACCAGAACAGTTTGCACCGCCTCCCCTCAGGTGCCATGAGTGCAAAAACAGCCAAATGCCACCAATCAAAGCCGAAACGCCGATCCGCCGAAACGCCGATACGTTCCCCCACTACCTGGCGCTGGCTAATGCCCTCGAGATCCAAGTTCGGGCCAACGTCTTCCGCCCTGGAGATCGTCTGCCATCCGTTCGCTCGCTTTGTCGGGATCACCGGTTGAGCTTGGAAACTGTCCTGCATTCCCTCCGGGTCCTCGAGGACCGTGGTCTAGTAGAAGCCAGACCTCGAAGCGGATTTTATATCAAGTTGAGGCACCGACTACCGGAGCCTCTCACTCAGCCGCTTCGGTTGGAAGCGTCGCCCGTTGAAGTCAGCAAGCTGCGGTACCAGGCGTTCTCGATCGGAGGTTCTAAGGATGTCATACCGCTGAGCGTCGCGGTGCCGTCGTCGGAAATCCTCCCGACTGCAAAGCTTGGACGCATGATCTCCTCAATTGCTCGGTCGGCGTCGGCAGAAGTCGTCCATTACGCCGAACCGGCCGGTCACCACAAACTGCGTCAACAATTGGCGCGACGGTCAAGCGATTGGGGATGCCTCATGAAACCGGAGGACTTCATTGTCACTAACGGCACGGCCGAAGCGATCGCTCTTGCGCTAAGGACTGTCTGTCCTCCCAATTCGGCGGTTTTGGTTGAGTCACCGACCTACTACGGCATCCTTGAGATGATCGAGAATCTAGGGTTGCGAGTCGTTGAACTTCCCACAGATCCACAGACAGGTGTTTCGCCGGACGACATCGAACGCTCGATCCAATACGTACCGAGGATTGGCGCGTGCCTGTTGGTAACGAACTACTCCAACCCTCTTGGATGCACCATGTCAGTCGAGAAAAAGAAGAACTTGGTCTCAATTTTGGCCAAGTATCAAGTTCCGTTGATCGAAGATGATATCTACGGTGACCTTTGTCCGCCCGGCGATCGGCGTCCGGTCACCTCAAAGGCTTTCGACACCAAAGGTCTCGTCCTTCTGTGCAGTTCGATATCCAAGACGCTGGCCCCCGGGTTGAGAGTAGGCTGGATTGCCCCGGGCCGTTTTCGGGATCAAGTCCTGCAACTCAAAACCAATCAAACACTGGCTTGCCCGACGATTACTCAGTTGGCAATTGCTGAATTCCTGGAGCACGGTTCCTACGACGCGCATCTCAGGAAAATCCGAAGGTTCTTCTCCAATCAATTGCAGCTTTTCAGCAGCGCGATTGCCCAGTATTTTCCTTCCCCAATCAGAGTCTCGCGACCACAGGGTGGTTTTGTTTTATGGATCGAATTTGATGCAAAACTGGACACCACCAAACTGGCCGCCCGCGCGCTAAATCGACACCAGATCGCCATTGCGCCCGGGTGCATCTTCTCCGCGAACGGAAAGAATTTCCGCAACTGCATGCGCATCAGCTGCGGGCATCCATATTCCGACCGCATCGAAGAAGCCATTCGGACTCTCGCCGCCCTGGTGAGGGAACGCATCGGCGTGTCGGCGTAGCAGAACGTGTCGGCATGCGGGCAGAATGTATCGGCAAGCCGATAGGTTCTACCTCACGCTCCTCATTGACTCGACTCAACCTTTCCGCGAGCATCTCCCTGTATTTATGACGTGGTACTACGGGGTAGACGGGCGGCGCCAAGGGCCCGTCGAGGAAGGAGCACTGGAAACTCTCGGGCTCTCTGGGGCCATTGAGTGGACCACTCCGATATGGCGAGAAGGCATGTCCGCGTGGAAACCGTTCGGAGAGATATTCAGGCGGCCATCCGTTCGCTGCCACGAGTGTAAGCGAACGGTCGACCAGGAACCGGCAGTCCGTTACCGGGACTTGGACATTTGCCCGAGATGTAAAATCTTGTTCTTCCAGAAGGTTCGCGAAGGCTTGGCCAGCGAAGAATCGGCGGAATACTGCGGATTTTGGATTCGGTTTTGCGCCAGGCTGTTGGATGGATTGATCCTAGGATTTGTTACGCTTCCATTAACGGTGATAAATCAGGTAATCATCTACCGGTCTTATCCCTTTACGACCCCGGGGGGCAGAATGGACAGGTTCGAAAACACTGCCCAGCTAGGCACTTTTCTAGCGATCCAGGCTGGATTCGTCCTAGTCAGCCTGATTCTATCTTTCGCCTATGAAGTCTTGCTGGTCGGACGTTACGGCGGCACACCTGGAAAACTTCTGCTCCGCATGCGGATTGTTCGTGCCGACTTTTCCCGAGTCACTTACGGCAGAGCCGCGATCCGCTTTTTTGGAAAGATGCTCAGCGATCTGACCCTGTGCGTCGGGTACATCATGGTCGGGTTCGATCCGCAGCGGCGCGCGCTTCATGACTACATCGCGGACACGAGAGTAATAAAGCGCTTGGATACTTAGGTTAAATGGCCGGAAATCTGAGTTGTCCTCACTGCAGTCAACCACTGCCGATTAATCTGTTTGTCCCAGGGCACCCTGGCCAATGTCCGGCCTGCCATTCCCAGGTGGAAGCCTATATTTTCCCCGAATTCGATCGGGATCCGCCGTCTCGCCTTGGAATTCATCTCGCGCAAGAGCACGAAGCAGTTTGTTATTTTCATTCGCGATTCCGTGCGATGACTCCATGCGACAATTGCGGTCGGTTTCTCTGTCAAATCTGCGCCATCGGCGTCGGCAGCAGGCAACTCTGTCCGGAGTGCCTTTCCCAATTGAGAAAACAACGAAATGAAATGGGGCTGGTCTATTACGCTCCTCTGTTCGACAACGTCGCTCTTTTCCTCGTGCTAGCTCCGTTGGTCACCGTGTTTTTCTGGTTTTTCACGATTCTCGCCGCTCCGGTCTCGTTGTTTGTGTCGTTCTACTACTGGTCAAGGCAATGGAACCTGCTGCCCCGGTCTCGGCTCCGTTTCGTTATAGCCATCCTGGTATGCCTCCTCCTGATCGCGTTTTGGGCGTTCGTGATCTACTACGCTGTCACCCACTGGCGGTAACCCACTCGCCATCCAACACCATGCCCTATACCAAGATCTCCAATGGCGGCTTGCTAATGACCTTGATTCCAGGTTTGCGGACAAAACTATATCTGGGAACGGATCACCTCCTCTTAATTGAACAATTGATATTAGTCGAACGTTACAAGCGATTCTATTTCCGCGACATTCAAGTGATCACCGCAACGAAAAGCACGCGATGGATCGTTTTCGGTGCGATCTGGGGTTTTCTCGCCCTACTCAGTGCGCTCCTCTTCTTGGTGCACAACCCTGTCGCCGTCGCAATGGGAACGTTCTTCACCGCGCTGTTCGGACTCGCCTTCGTCCACAACATTAGCCTTGGCCCAACATGCATCGTCAGGCTACGAACAGCGGTTCAAACCCATCGGGTCGCCCCCCTGGAAAGAATCCGCGATTTTCGCCAAGGAATCGCAACCATTGAACCGCTGATCCGGGCCGCGCAATTAGCCGACCAACCTCTCCTAGAACCATGAACCTCGAAGATTAAAACATAAATTCTGCGGACCGGAATCTGTGTAATCTTTGCTTTACCTTTTTTCTCACCGACATCTCTCTATGGAACTTACTTTTCAAAGATGTTTGATCCATCCGGAACGGGAAGCTATCGCCCGTTGTCCCGCCTGCGCCAACTACTACTGCAGGGAATGCGTCACAGAGCATGAAGGAAAATTCCTCTGCTCGAACTGCCTTCGCAGGAGATCCGCCCCGATCGAATCCGGGAACCGGGCAGTCGGGTGGTTGATGTCGGCCATCGGCATGTTCGCGGGCCTGGCGATTGCCTGGTCCTTCTTTTACCTGATCGGACGACTCCTCCTTCTAATTCCACCCAATCTGCATGACCTCAGCTAAGGGCGTTCACCGTTCACCGTTCACCGTTCACCGTTCACCGTTCGGCGTTCGGTTGGTCGCGGGGCCGGAGGTGAGTTGCTTGCATGAAGCGAGCAAACTGCAAAGATACAATGCCAACGACAATAGCCTCCGAACGCCGAACGCCGAACGGTGAACGCCCCCGGTGAACGCCAAAGACCGCACGCCCCTGATCCTGATCGAAGAAGCCATCCAACTTCTCCGCACGTCTCCGGCGACGGTTTATGCGCTTTACTGCGCCGGAACCGTCCCTTTCATGCTGGCGCTCTCCAGCTTCTGCGCGGAAATGAGCTACCGCCGCAACGCTGTTGACAACTGTGCCGTATCCGCTGTGGTCGTGGCTTTGACCTATAGTTGGATGAAAGGTCTGCAGGCGTTCTGCTGCCGTGAACTGGTCCGCGTGTACACCGGCAACGTCAACAAATGGTGGAAACCAACCACCATGCTGGCGATGTGGGGCAGGCAAACCGCCTATCAGCCACTCGGTTTTTTTCTCAAACCGCTCGCCTGGCTACTCATTTTTCCCGTCACCTACGTCTCAGCGTTTTTCCAGAATCTGACGGTTCTGGGCGGTGCGGAACGGAGCGACGTCAGAAAAAGCTGGCAACTTGCGCGCCTCTGGCCGAAACAGAGCTACGCCGTGTATGGTCTCTTGTCTCTACTGGCTCTGATCGTTTTCTGCGATCTCTATGCGATTGTTTTGTCGATCCCATTCCTTTTGAAGATCCTGCTCGGGATCGAGAGTTTCCTCACCCGAAGTTATAACTGGGCTTTCTCCCCAGTCCTCTTGATCGCCGTGGCCGCCGCTGCCTATTTCTTGATCGATCTTCTGGCCAAAGCAATCGAGGTAATCCGCTGTTGCGACGGGGAGTCCTTGGCAACAGGTGGAGATTTACTGCGCAGACTGGCCATTTTGCCGGACAACCAGCAAAGCGTCTCCGCTTTACGCAGTCAGCGAAACGCCCGTGCTTTGCCCCTTCAAAAACCAGGCAAACAGGGTACCGTCTGGTTAGTTTGCGTCGCCCTGCTTATCGCAATGCCCCGCGGTGCCGCAGGCGACCCCATCGAAACGCGTGCGTCCCAAGGCGAACCTCGCGAGCAGCCACTAAGCCAACCGGTATTGGACCGCCAGATCGAGAAAGTCCTGCAAAACCCGGAGTATAGTTGGCGTGAAAGGGCCGACTCCTCGCCCGACCGGCAACAAAAATCGAGCTTTGAACAATGGATGATTTCGATCCGCCAAATGCTGCTTTCATTCGGCAGCTGGATTAGCCGCCAGTTGAAATCGTTGCTCAAGCCGTTTGAACTTAAGGACCCCAAATCTCAACCTGTGCCACTCGACACGTCGCTTTCTTCCGCGTTGTTGAATGCCCTCAGTTATCTGCTCTGGGCAGCGTTGGCCGGAACCGTGATTCTTTTCGTGATTTGTGTCCTGAAAATGAAGGCACCGAAACTTCCTCCATCGATCGTTCCCTTGCAGAAACCGGACCTTGCCGACGAAAAAATCGAAGCTGATCAGCTGCCAGACAATGAATGGTACGCCCTGGCGCGTGAAAAGATGGCGGCCGACGAATTTCGTCAGGCGCAACGCGCCCTTTTCCTGGCCATTCTTTCTTATCTCGCTTCCCACCGTTTTATCACTGTCGAGCGATGGAAATCGAATACCGACTATGAAAAAGAACTCGCTCGGAAGGTGAAACATCTCTCCGAACTGCCTGGGCTCTTTGCCCATAGCCGCCTCCGGTTTGAACGCTGCTGGTACGGACCGGACAATGTCACGCGCGACGACCTGGAAACTTATAACGGCATTTACGAAAGGATCAAACATGCGGCCGCATAGTTTTGCCCGCGTGGCTGCATGGGTTGTTTTGATCGTTGGTTTTTTGGCTCTGCTGTTCTTCGGATTGGCAACCTTCAGAACACGCCTGGAGACCGGTAACAGTTTCCCCGAGTATTCCACCTTTCGTGCGGATCCCAAAGGGTTGAAAGCCTTCTACGAAAGCCTCCAGGCAACCGATCTGATTCATGTCAGCCGTCGCTTGCAGTCTTCCAAAATTCTTCCACTAGGCGAAAACCAGGTTCTCGTCGTCGCAGGCGTGCGGCCAGATCAACAAATCGATTCAGACGAGGATTCTCAGTTCTTCGATCACTGGTTGGCAACCGGTGGTCGTTTGATCGTCGCTCTGCGTCCCGAAAAAAATCAACCCGCCGGAAACCGATCCTCCGCGCACGAAAACCAGAACTCGACAGACGACACATCCGCTGTCCTCTGGCGAAGTCTGATCCGGCGCTGGGGCGCCGAGATAGCGCCGATCAACGCCATTCACTCGGCTACGGCCAGCTCCACTTTGCTCGGCACGATCTCGCGCTGGCTCGGCCGCAATTCCTTTGCTCGACTAACATCTGACTGGAAGGTCATCGCCCTTCAAGGCGACAAGAGCGTAATCGTCGAACGAGCGTTCGCCCATGGATCGATTGTCCTGCTCGCCGATTCGTATCCGTTGAGCAACGAAGGGCTCGCGGCGGATCGGAATACAGGTTTGCTTGTTTGGCTGATCGATAATCGCGGCGGCGTTATGTTTGAAGAGACGCATCTGGGGCTCAGCGAGCAAGCCGGCATCATGACGCTGGCGCAACGCTACGGCTTGCAGGGAACCTTGGTCAGTATCGTCGCCGTTCTCTTGCTTTTTATTTGGAAATGTCAATACACCCTCGTTCCAAGAACAAAGAGTGAACAAAATGGATTGACCGTTCCAGGTTGTGGCTCAGATCAAGCTTTTCTGAATCTTTTGCAACGCGTGGTTTCTCAGAAAGACCTGCTGGGCGTCTGTATCACCACTTGGCTTAAGACAGCTCGGCCGAGGCCGGCCCAGCTCATAACCCTGGAAAAATTCCGCTCTGACCCCGGCGAAGAAAAGTCGGTCGTCGAGAGATACAACCAGTTAACAACGTTGCTGAACGAAAAATTATGAATGAAGCGATTATATGCGAGACGGTACACTAGATGAGCTGAACGAGATTTTAACTCGAACCCGCGCTCAGATAGCCAAAGTTGTCATCGGCCAGACGCTTCCGGTTGACCTCTCTTTAATCGCAATTTTCACTAACCAGCATGCCCTGGTGGAAGGAGTTCCCGGGGTGGCGAAAACCCTATTGGTCAAAACACTGGCGCACACTCTAGGAACCCAATTCAATCGCATCCAGTTTACTCCCGACTTGATGCCGTCCGATATTATCGGGACTAGTATTTTTAACCTGCAGAAGAATGAATTTAACTTCGTGCCCGGACCGGTCTTCACGACATTCCTGATTGCGGACGAAATCAATCGCGCTCCCAGCAAGACCCAGTCTGCTTTGCTCCAGGCGATGCAAGAGCGTCAGGTAACCGTCGATCGCACAACCTACGATCTGTCCCCGAATTTCACGGTGTTCGCGACGCAAAACCCGATCGAGTACGAAGGGACCTATGCCTTGCCGGAAGCACAAAAGGACCGGTTCATGCTCAAGATACGGATGGATGTTCCGGATCGGGAGGAAGAGCTGAATCTGGCGGAACGTATGTTAGGCGAGGACGCTCCCGAGTTAGTTCTCAACCGGGGCAGCGTCGAAACGGTGGTGAGTGAGACGAATCTTCCTCGCCTGCGTGGAGCATTGAACAATGTCCTCGTGAAACCCGAATTGTTAACCTATCTGGTGGACATCATCCGGGAGACCAGGAAACATGATAGCATCCTTGTCGGCGCCGGTCCCCGGGCCACTCAAGCGCTCCTTCTTGCCAGCCGCGCTCATGCGGCATTGAACGGCCGTGCATTTGTGACGCCAGACGATGTGCGCGTCTTGGTTCAACCGATCCTGGAACACCGCGTGGTATTGCGTCCGGAATTCGAAATTGAGGGAACAGAAATCGTGACCATCGTGCGCCAAATTCTCGAGAAAATCCCGGTTCCAAGATGATCGCGCCCCGGCTGCCTTTGGTTCTGATGATGTTCCTCGTGGCGGTGCCGCTTGCCACCGCCGCAGGTTTGAGTCGAGGACTTGTTCCAATTGCGTTCCCGCTCATCGGTTTCGCGTTCATCGCCGCCCTGTGCGATCTCGCCCTCGGCCTCGGTCGTTATCGAAACTTGCGATTCGAGCTTCCCGCCACTCTCCGCGGGATTCGGGACGAACGCGTAGAACTGGAAGTCCGAACCCAGTTCTCTGTCCAGCACAACGATTCTGTGCGTCTGGCCGTGGGATTTCCGGATGGATTGGCTCCGGAGCAGGAACAGACCACATTCCCGCTGACCAGGGCGTCATCCGAAGTATTTATTCGAATCCCTTTTGTGGGAACCTCGCGCGGCATCTTCCACATTCACCGCCTCTATTTTGATTGGCGTTCTCCTCTTGGTTTCTGGATTTATCGTGACCAACGGACCGTTCAGTCCGAAGTCCGCATCTACCCGAACCTCAGGCTCGAAGGTAAGCAGATCGCGCACTTCCTGAATCGCGGCGCAATCGGCATGCACGCCCAGCCCCAGATCGGCAGAGGACGAGAATTTGAGAAACTGCGAGAGTACGAAAGAGGGGACAGCTTCGACGAGATAAACTGGAAAGCGACGGCCAAACGGCGCTTTCCTGTCACGAAAGTCTTCCAGCTTGAGCGATCCAAAGAAATCTATCTTGCGCTTGATACTTCCCGTCTCAGTGCGCGTCAGCTTCCCGAAATATCCGCACTGCAAAATTCCCGCCGAACAACGAATCATCTGGACCGTGCGATCGCTGCGGCTCTTCTCTTTTGTGTCGCCGCTGAACGCCAAGGCGACCGGTTCGGGCTGATTTCTTTCTCGGACAAAGTGAACCACCTGGTGCAAGCCCGAACCGGCTCGGCTCACTATAATGTTTGCCGCGACCTGGCAGTTTCACTCCAACCGCAAACTGTATCACCCGACTTCGCAGATATCGTGGCGACGCTGAAGCACCGCATCAAGCGGCGCTCGCTGTTTGTGTTTCTGACCTCGCTCGATGATCCGGTTGCGGCGGAGGACTTCGTCAGTGCAGTCGAGCTCTTATCCAGGCAACATCTGATCATGGCGGTAATGATCGCGCCTCTTGCCGTCCAGCCGTTGTTTGCCGAAGGGGCCATCGATCATCCCGACGAAATCTATCGGAAATTGGGTGGTCACCTGAGTTGGGTAAAACTGCAAAATCTTCAACGAGTGCTGGCTCGAAAAGGTGTGCAGTTTCACGTCGTGTCGAACCAGCAACTCGGACTCAGGCTTGTCAGCTATTATATGGATCTGAAACGGCGACAAACGTTATGATCGTCGATTTGAAACAATTCATCGTGCGCGAGCGATCGACCTGGGAAGAGCTGGATAAAATGCTCACCCATGTCGAAAATGAAACCGTCCTGCGCCTGACGCTCGAGGAAGTTCAACGCCTCCATTATTTGTACGAACGCACGGGTGCCGGGCTAATCAAAATCTCAACTTTTGCTGCGGAGCCCAACCTGGTTCATTCCCTTGAGTCGTTGCTCACCCGGGCGTACGCCGAACTACAGAGCGGACGTTCCAGGTCAGACAAATTGTCGCTGCGACGCTGGCTCTTCGACACCTTCCCGCAGACGTTCCGCCGACATTCCCGGTTTTTTATGGCGGCCCTCCTGCTCACCATCTTTGGCGCACTTTTCGGGGGCGCTGCGGTCGCATTCGATCCGGATGCCAAAGCTGCGATCGCACCGTTCCCGCATCTGCTGCGGAGTCCAGCCGAACGGGTGAAAGAAGAGGAAAGTAGTACGAACCCGGTCCTGGCGTCCTCGAAAGACCGGTTTTCGGCGGCACTCATTACGAACAACACCAAAGTATCGATCTTGGCGCTGGCTCTCGGTATCACCTGGGGAATCGGTACGCTGCTCCTGTTATTTTATAACGGCGTGGTTCTCGGCGCCGTGATCTTCGATTATGTGCGAGCCGGTCAATCGGTCTTTCTCATGGGATGGTTGTTGCCGCACGGTGTCGTTGAAATCCCGGCCATCCTGATTGCCGGTCAAGCAGGTCTACT
>DATHPZ010000077.1:0-10807 GCA_035483355.1 Chthoniobacterales bacterium
AACCATTGAACAATCCGTCGCCACTCCGATCGAACAGCAGATGACCGGCGTGGATAACATGAACTACATGTACTCGGTCAGTGCCAATAGCGGGCAGATGGTGCTGACGATCGATTTTGACCTGAGCACCGACCCGAACACCGATCAGATCCTGGTGCAGATGCGCCAGTCCCAGGCTGCATCGCAGTTGCCGAATGCCGTCAACAATCTTGGGGTCACCGTGCAAAAATCGCTCTCTGCTCCGTTGATGGTGATTTCCCTCTACTCTCCGGACGCGAGCCGGGACGCCCTCTTCCTGGCGAATTACGCCTATATCAATCTCAACGACGCGCTGACTCGGGTCCGCGGGATTTCCAACGTCCAGATTTCCGGCGCCGGAGAATACGCGATGCGATTGTGGCTGAAGCCTGATCAACTCGCCACTCTGAACCTGACCGTGCCGGATATCGTCAATGCCGTGCAGGCGCAGAACACCGTCAATTCCGCGGGTCAGGTTGGGAGTGAACCGGCTCCCAGCGGACAGGAGTACACTTACACCGCGCGAGCTCAAGGCCGCTTGAGGACGCCGGAAGAGTTTGGCGAAATCATTATCCGCCAGCAATCCGACGGCGGCACCGTGCGGCTAAAGGATGTTGCGCGCGCGGAGTTAGGCGCGCAGACGTACAACACCAGGGGACGTCTGAACGGGAAACCTGCCGCGGTCGTCTCGGTCTATCAACTGCCCGGAACAAACGCCTTAGCTGCTGCGAACGGAGTCAGAAAGCTGATGGAAACGCTCAAGCAGCGTTTCCCAAAGGGATTGGATTACGTCATTTCGCTGGACACGACGCAGCCGGTGATCGCGGGGATCCGGGAAATGGTCAAGACGTTGGCCGAAGCGCTGGTCCTGGTGATTCTGGTGGTCTACCTGTTCCTGCAAAGCTGGCGTGCGACGTTGATCCCGCTTTTGGCTGTCCCCGTATCTTTGGTGGGCGCCTTTATCCTGTTTCCGCTGCTCGGTTTTTCGATCAACACACTTTCACTTTTTGGGTTGGTGCTGGCGATCGGGTTGGTTGTCGACGATGCGATCGTGGTGGTTGAAGCAGTCGAGCGCTACATCCAGCAGGGAGGAGAGCCAAGGGAGGCCACTCTCAAGGCAATGAAAGAGATCACCGGCCCGGTGATCGGGGTAGCGCTAGTGCTGGCGTCGGTGTTTGTGCCGACGGCATTCATTCCGGGGATCACGGGCCGGCTGTATCAACAGTTTGCGGTTACCATCGCCGTCTCTGTCATCATCTCGGCGTTTAATGCGCTCACCTTGAGTCCCGCGCTTTGCGCGCTGCTGTTGCGCCGGCGCGAGGAAAGCAAGGGGTTAGCAGGAAAGTTCTTCGCCGGGTTCAATCGCTTTTTTGGCTGGGCCACCGAAGGATATGTTCGCATCGCAGCCTTGTTGATTCGTCGCGGCGGCATCGCTTTGATCCTGCTGGCTGTTTTTGCTGCAGGCGCCTTCGTTTTTGCCAAAAAGATTCCGACCAGTTTTCTACCGGATGAAGACCAGGGGTTCTTCTATGTCAATGTACAATTGCCCGATGCGGCTTCCCTGCAGCGCACCGACGCGGTGTGCCAGAAAATTGAGTCGATTCTCAGTCAGACGCCGGGAGTGCGCTACGTCACCACGACCGTCGGCTCAAGCCTGCTGAGCGGTGTCCAAAGCACTTACAGCGGATTCTTTTTTGTCACGCTGGCACCATGGAAAGAAAGGGAGCAAAAGGACCAACTTTATCAGGTAATGAAAGCTCGGCTGAACCGTCAGTTGGCCGGGCTGCCGGAAGCCGTCGCCTTTGCCTTTTCCCCGCCGGCGATCCCTGGAGCTGGCGCCTCTGGAGACATTAGCTTTGTCCTGGAGGACCGTTCGGGCGGCGATACAGACCTCCTGGCGAACAATGTCGACGCCTTCCTGGCCGCCGCCCGTAAACGACCGGAACTTGCCCAAATCAACACCACATTCCTGCCGCATGTTCCAGAGCTTTATGTCGCCGTCGACCTTGCAAGAACGCTTAAGCAAGGTGTTGCCATCAGCGATGTCTACGAAACCATCCAGACATTCATGGGGGGCGCTTTTATCAATTACTTCAATCGTTTCGGACGCGATTGGCAGGTCTACGTTCAGGCCGAAGGGACGTACAGGACAGATTTCGATAACCTCGGAAAGTTCTTTGTCCGCAATAACAACAATCAGATGGTACCCCTTAGTGCGGTCACTCGAATCGAGCGGCGGACCGGACCGGAATTCCTGATGCGCTACAACCTGTACCTCTGCGCGCAGATAAATGCCACGCCTGCCATTGGTTACACTTCCGACCAGGCCATGAACGCCCTCGAAAAAGTGTTTGCGCAAACGATGCCGACCGAAATGGGCTATGACTATCTCGGAATGTCGTTTCAGGAAAAGCAGGCGCAACAGGGCGTTCCTCCGGCAGCCATCTTTGGTTTTTCCCTGTTGTTTGTTTTTTTGATCCTGGCCGCTCTCTACGAAAGCTGGTCACTTCCGCTCAGCGTCCTGTTGAGCACTCCAATTGCCGTCTGCGGCGCGTTCGGCATGCTTTATCTGCGGCGGGTGGTGACCGGCGCATTGGTCTCCCCGTTCCTGGTGCAGGTTGAAAATAACGTTTTTGCGCAGATCGGACTGGTCATGATTATCGGACTGGTCGCCAAGAATGCGATTCTGATCGTCGAGTTCGCCAAGGCCGAATACGCCCGTGGAACGCCGCTGGTGGACGCGGCGCTGGCCGGCGCGCGACTCCGTCTGCGGCCGATCCTCATGACGTCTTTCGCCTTTATTCTTGGTTGTGTTCCGCTCTGGACCGCCTCTGGTTCCGGCTCGGTTGCACGGCAGGTGATGGGGACGACCGTCATCGGAGGAATGCTGGCCGCCAGCCTGGTGGCCATCTTCCTGATTCCGGTCAGCTTTTACCTGATCGAAAAGATCGGTGAGAAACGAAGTGCAGAAAAGGAGGCGCAGGTTCCCGGTACGGACAGGGGGGAATGGCGCTAATTTATGGCTAGTCTGGGGCGTCTTACTGCCCCGCAGGGGCTCTGCTCCGAAGAGGCTGAAGAATTAAGCCCAGGGTTGAGCACAGGGTTTTACCCCATAAGCGCTAAGATAATTGTGAGGCACCTCGATGGGCGAATGGCTTTTGTCCCGGAGGGACAGCACCATAGTAGCCTGGCACGAAGTGCCTGGAATCATGAGGAAAATAGCTCCGTCCCAGCGGGACGATTGAACCGATCTCAGCTTAAATCAGGTCGAATATCATCGGACCCGAACTTTTCAACAAACAGGAAGACCTGGCGTTTCTGAAGCGGCATGAGCATTCGACGAGCTGTCGCTTGCTCATGCCGGGGCTCAGTTTCGACGACAAATATCTGTGGGGCTGACAATGACTTCGACCGTCCCTCCGGGACGGAACCTCTCTGCATCGCTACCCAGGCACTTCGTGCCTGGCTACGATCAGCCTGTCCCTCCGGGACAAACTACAGCCTGTCCCTCCGGGACAAAAGCTATTCGCCCATCGAAGCACCCATGGATTTTTCGCTAAGGAGGATCCGACTGCGACCCAAACCGAAGCGGAAGCGTCCTTGAACGATCGGCAGATCGTCAGCAAATCGAAGTTTTTCAAGAACCCGATGCACCGGAGCGGGTTAGCCCTGGCCGGGGCGCAAACCACGATTGGGGCCTGGGAACGAGGAGAGGTCCCACCACAGGCCAGGCCAAAGCATTCTTCAGATTGTACGTGTATTCATGACACCGCTGGCAGCTACTCGGCGCTCCCGAATGCCTTTGTAAATAGGTGAAGTCCGGTGAGCCGGCCCGCTGAAAAGAACCGATTCAACCGGCCTTTTGCGGAGGGAAGGCGGGGGCTCAGGTGCTGTCTCCGTGATTGTCGCAAAAAGCACTCCTTTTAGGAGTGACGACAAGAATGTGCGCAAATCTCGCCTGGATGCGTGAGCGAGTCTTGTGCTCGATGAGGACGCCCTGGCTCCGGACTTCGACCTGAACCCTTGGTCATTCCGGTGCCGATCGTCACCCTTATAAGCATCAATGCCGAACGCCGAACGCCGATTAAAGGTAACCCTGACAAGATTGGAATAGTTTCTGCTACAAGGTCGCGTCATTTGTCCGTACTTAACGGCTTACAGGCAAGCGCTCCTCTGGCCCAGCGATCGCCAGAGGCTCCTTGCTTGCGACGCCGCCAGGGTCCGACAAAGCGGTGTCCTCGTTCGATCGGTCAATCCAACTAAAAGATGAAGTCTTCGTCCTATTGCAGTCCAAAGCTGAGCGATTCCGATGTCGCACCGCTCCATTTGGCTGGGAAACGCGCCGTCGCTGTGATGTATTCAGCTTATCCTGCGGATCCCCGACCTCGCAGAGCGGCCGAAGCATTGGCCCGAGAAGGAGTAATCGTCGAAGTGATATGTCTCAAGGCGACAGACGAAGAACTCGAGCGCGAATCCTTCGGCGGGGTGGATATCACGCGTATTCCCTTGAAGCATCGCCGCGCCGGAAAGTTCACCTATCTGGCTCAGTATGGCTCTTTCATTTTGATTTCCGGTGGAATCCTGGCCTCCCGGGCCTTGAAACGGCCGTATGACCTTGTGCATGTCCACAACATGCCGGACGTTCTTGTGTTTAGTGCGTTGATGCCGAAAATCCTTGGAGCCAAGGTCATCCTTGACCTCCACGATCCCATGCCCGAATTGATGGCAACTATCTTCGGGGCGCGGGACAATAGTTCCTCGGTTTGGGTGCTCAAAAAGCTTGAGAAGTGGAGCTTGCGATTTGCGGACCAGGTAATCACCTGCAGCGAGGTCTGGAGGCGGATCTTTGTGACGCGCAGCTGCTTGCCCGAAAAGATAGCCGTGATCATGAATTCGCCGGACGAAAAGATCTTCCGGCATCGTCAGCCAGTCGGGCAGAATCTGGGAAGAGGCGACAGCTCGAAGCCTTTTGTGATTATGTACCATGGCGCGTTAGTCGAAAGACACGGCCTGGACCTGGCAGTTTTAGCATTGCAAAAAGTCAGGGAGACGATTCCGAGTGCGGAACTGAGAATTTATGGGCGCAAAACACCATTTTTGAAGCAAGTTTTGGATTTGGTCATCCAATTAGATCTGTGCGCAGCAGTCCGATATCTTGGGCCAAAGAAACTGGAGCAAATTTCTGATGCCATTGGCGAATGCGACGTCGGCATCATTCCGAATCGGCGGAGCAAATTCACTGAACTCAACACGCCCACTCGTATTTTTGAATTTTTGTCCCAGGCCAAGCCCGTCATCGCTCCAATGTCTGCGGGAATCCTGGAATATTTCGGGCCTCAGGAACTGGTTCTTTTTCAATTGGGAGACGTCGACGATCTTGCAGCGAAAATCGAGTATGTTTTCCGGCATCCAGAAGAAATGATTGGGATCATACAGCGGGGGCAGGAAGTCTATTTAGCGCACCAATGGAGCAACGAGCGCCGGCGGTTCGTGAGCCTGGCGGATCGGCTTTTGAAGGGAGCGAAGCGTCCGTTGGCTGACAGATCTATGATTTGGGAAAACCCGAAAGATTAAACCAACCGGGCGCCTCTCCTCGACGTAACGGAAAAGCCGAGGACGAGTTCGAGTACTCGTCCTCGATTTCTTCGAAAGGGTGGCCAAAGAATGCTGCGTGCACCGATTCGGAGCCGTGCTCCCGGTCAGACCGGGGCATTAGTGCCCTCCATCTGCGCTTGCCTCGACCTCTTCGGTAATCACCTGGAAATGCTCGAGCAGATTCCGTCCGAATGCCATGGTAATCGGAACGTCTCCTGCGTCGCGGCCGCGACCGATGAGGACCCGGCCGATGCGGCGCCGGTTATGGCGCGCGTCGAAAGTATGCCAGTGTGACCCGAGATAGACCTCGATCCAGGCGCTGAAATCCATCGGTTCAACGTCAGGTGGAACGCCAATATCGCCAAGGTACCCTGTCGCGTAACGCGCAGGAATATTCATGCAACGGCACAGCGTCACCGCGAGATGCGTAAAATCGCGGCAGACGCCAATCTTTTCGCGATAGGCCTCCAGAGCGGTGCGATTGGCGCGAGCCTGCAGGTAATTGAAGCGGAGATGGCCATGGACGAAATCGCAAATCGCTTGCACACGCGGCCATCCAAGGGGCGTTCCGCCAAAAGTTTGCCATGCGAAATCCAGCAATTCGCTGTCGACTTCGCAATAGCGGCTTGGCAACAGGAACGAGAGCGTCTCCACCGGCAAGTCCCGAACATCATGTTGTGGCGCGTCGGGCGTGTACCGATCCAGTTCGCCCGGATCGCGGATCAAGGCCTCATTCAGAAAACGAACGACGCCCATCGGAGCGTTGACGCGTCCACAATGGTTTCCGAAATCGTCCACATATTCCTCGACCGGCAATCCCGGTTCAGTCCGGAAGTTTTCCGCTTTGACGAGGTCTCCTTTGCGGGAGGGATGAACGTGCAAGACGTAGACCACCGTGGTCGGAGCAGGTAAACGTAGCGCGATATCGTAGCCGATCCTGATTAGCATTTGATGAAATTTCGAATAAGGATGAACGGACGGATCGGGTACGAAACTGACCCAAGGCCGCCGAAACAAACCATATTAACCTAAATTTCGAATTTGAAACCGCAGATTCCACAGATTTCGCAGATTTGAGGACTGGGCAGTGGCCAGTGGGTTGTCCGTTGTCGGTTGTCGGTGGTCAGTGGGGGAAGGCCGTTGGGTTGTCCGTTGTCGGTGGTCAGTTGTCAGTGAGGAGGTCACTGGGTTGTCAGCTGCCGGTTGTCCTGACAACAATTTGGCAAAGCTGTACGCTTAGCTTCCCCAGCCGGTAAGCAAACCGTCCCGGTTTACCCGGGTTTTCCTTCCGGAGTTGAAGACGCTTCTACATCGCAAACCGTTCAAGATCGAAATCGATTCAACAGGCATTCCCGACCGACAACCGACAACCGACAACGGACAACGGACAACTGGCAACGGACAACCCAGTGGGCCTTCCCCACTGACAACCGACAACTGCCAACCGACAACTCAGTGGCCTCCCCACTGGCGCTGGCACTGACAACTGACAACCGACAACTGACAACTAGGCATTCCTGAAAACATTCTCCCCGGGGTACGCCACGGAAGGCGGAAGCGGCGTATAGACCTGCGCGAGGCCGAGCAGTTTGAATGCGTCATAGAGGACTGAGCCGCAGTGGGTAAACGCTACCGCTGCATGGTGGTGGAAGCGGCCCAGGAGCGTGTGCCGATAAAATCGACTGAATCCGGGTAGGTACGCAGTGCCCGTACAACCAAAGGTTTTCGGATCGAGGTCAAGAAAATGTCCCTCCGCGATGTAGGCTTGCAGGCTATCGCCGATCCCATGCACCTGGATGACCGTAATCGGTGAGGCGGCAAATTGACCTTCAATTGTCCCTCGGGTGATATCCGGAGCGGTGTCCGGCTCCATCATTCGTTTCATGATCACCTGAAATTTCATTTCAGGGTTCTTCAGCAGTTTCGTGGATGCGTTCCCGCAATGGAACATGCCGACCATATCTCTGAGCGGATAATCCGCCAGGCTTTCATGGAGGTCTTTGGGTATACTGTGGTTGATGTCGAGAATGCCGACGGTCGCATTCGAGGCGTATTGGCCCAAAAGCTCGGCGATCAGGGAATAACAGTCATTCTCGCAGGCGATCGGAAATCCGTTCTGAGCCATACGACCGTTGATGAAACAGGGTACGTGTCTCAAGCTCAACTCTTGTTCGGACCAGCATTGAGTCGCCGCCCCGGAAAGCTTCAGGCTATCGCGAAAATTTTTGATCGCTTTTTCGTAAACCGAGAGCCGGGTGGCAAATTCGTCATCTGGAATGCTGGGAACTTCCTGTTTCATATCGGCCCTGATCTTGCCGGTATCTTCTCCGTGTTCCTTGATGCGTCTGACTTCGTTCTGTAGATCAAACAACCCTAGTTCTTCCACCTCGATGCCGATTGAATTGACCGATGCCAGATTGTAGTTGCAGGTCTCGAAATCGCGCGGCCGTGGACCAAAAAGGCCGACGGTCGCGTTGCGCGCGCCTTTGACGACCTTGGTCACTTTAATGAAATGCGCAATTTCCTGGACGCCCTCTTCCGCGCTGACCACCGGCAGTTCCGGGATATGGACCCGGTGAGCGAGCCCGCGTTTGTTGATCGCCAGCGCTGCCGACAGCAAGCCGCACAGAGCGTCCCCACGTTTCTGGAGCAGAGTCGCGCCCGATTCTTCAGCCGCAGCAAGCAACATGACGGGGCCGTCGTACGCTTTGACAAAAACGGCATCCTCAATTTCTCCGGAAAAGTTACCGAGATAATAAACGACGGCGTCGCACCCGGCTTCCTTGAACTGTCGCGCGGCCTCAGCGGCGTGAGCTTTGGTTTCTATGATGCGGCAATCGCCTTCCGGGACGATCGGGTGGATGCCGGCCGCGTGGCAGCGTTCTAGCAACCGGTTGGTGCGCTCATCCGACAGAGAGCGCGGGAAACAGTTTCGCGAGGCTGAAACAAGGCCCAGCTTGATCTCAGGTGAGTAAGTTCCAAGGGGGAGATACATAGTGCTTTCAAGATCGAGCCTGATCCTCCCTGATGCGAATGAGTTCTTTCATTAGATCAGAAAGATCAATGGTGAATGTCAGTTGTCAGTAGTTGTCGGTTGTCGGTTGTCAGTTGTCAGTTGTCAGTTGTCAGTTGCCAGTGGGATCAGGTCAGTTGCCGGTTGCCGGTTGCCAGGGAAAAGGGACCGCGTCTATTTGCGTACTTCGAGAGTCTCCGCGTCTGGTCAGGCAGAAGTACATTAAGGACGACAAATATGTGTGGGACTGACAATGACTTCGACCGTCCCTCTGGGACGGGGTCTCTCTGCATCGCTACCCAGGCACTTCGTGCCTAGCTACTATCAGCCTGTCCCTCCGGGACAAAAGCCATCCGCCCATCGAAGCGCCACACAATTATCTTAGCGCTTATGCCCCTGACCACTGGCTACTGACAACCGCCCACCGACAACTGAGAACTGGCTACTGACAACTGCCCACCGGCAACTGAGAACTGGCTACTGACAACTGACAACTGACAACTGACAACCGACAACTTCTTCACAGCCTTTCCACTTCGTCCCAAAAGGATTCGCTTTGCGAGTACACCCGGTTGAAGAATGCGGCCATCCGTTCGTATCTTTCTGACCACGAGGGAACCGGCTGGATTTCTGCGTCGTACCGGACCAATCGCCGCACCGCGTCGTCGATGTTGTCGAAAATTCCGGCGCCGACGCCGGCCAGCATCGCACAACCGAGGACGCCGGATTCCGGATCGGTCGGTGTCAATATGGGGCAGCCGTAAACGCTGGCCTTGATCTCGAGCCAGAGCCTGGTCTTCGCACCGCCTCCCGCGGCCACGAGCCGATCGAGCTTGTTGCCCCGTGATTTCATGATCTCTATGTTACGACGGGAAGCGAACGCCACACCTTCCATGACGGCCCGGTGCAAATGGCCGGCATGGTGCCCGCTCGTCAACCCAACGAATTGAGCTCTTGAGTTGCCTTGTTGCGCCAGTCGTTCACCATTCAGGTAGGGAAGAAAAATTAGACGATCGGCGCCTGCCGGAACCTCCGTGGCCAACTCGACGATACGCTCGTAGGAATATTGGTTATCGTGAAAGGCCCGGCGCGCCCAGCGCATGGCGTCACCGCCGGCGTCCAGGATGGTGAAAGCTCCCCAGCCGCCAGCGACGCCCTGCACATTCGTAATCACCGGATCAAGGACGGGCTTTTCGGTCATCAAGGTAATAAGTGTCGAGGTACCGGTCACATCCGATCCCATTCCTGCCTGCGTCACGCCGGATCCAAGCAATGTCACCGGGTAATCCCCGGCACCGACGACCACCGGCGTTCCTTCCAGCAATCCGGTCTCGCGCGCGGCTTCCGCGGTGACCGTTGCCAGGACTTCCGACGCATTTTTCAGAGGAGGCAACATTTTAAGGTCTAGTCCAGCCAGGCTGACAATCTCCGTGCTCCAGGTGTGCTGACGTATATCCAGCAAGTAATTGCAGGAAGCTTCCGAAATATCGATTGCTCGCGCTCCGGTTAACCGGAAGTTAATATAGTCTTTCGGCATCAGAAGCGTTCGCGCTGCCGCGTAAGCCTTCGGCTCGTGACGCTTGATCCACATCAACTTGAAGGCCGCGAACGCCACGGTCGGCGGGTTCCCAACGATCTGCAGAAAGCTTCTCGTGTCGTGAGCTCGCGCAAACTCTTCCACGATTTCCCGGGTGCGCTTGTCGTTCCAGAGCGGGACACGATCCAGGACCAATCGGCCGTCGTCGTCGATCAGGACTGTGCCATGCATCTGGCCGCAGGCTGCCACGCCGGCAACGCGGTGCGGCCCTTGATTAACTTTGCCGAGCACGGCTCGCACGCTGGCTGCCGCGCCTTCCCACCAGGATTCGGGGCGTTGCTCGGACCATCCGAATTGAGGAACAATTTGATCGTGTTCTCGAGCCGAAAACGCCGCTGTTTCCCCGGTGATCGTAATCAGCGCAGCGCGCACACTACCGGTGCCGACATCGATTGCGAGCAAGAGATCTTTCTTCATCGCGTTGGGGGGTATTCAATTCGTTCGGCGTTTTCGGACTGCTGCAATCCTAGCCGATTGCCGGCTGACTTCAATCGCGCGTCTTCGGAGTGATGCCCTCGAAGTACCCAAATAGACGCGGTCCCTTTCCCTGATGATGCAACCGACCACCGACCACCGACCACCGA
>DATHPZ010000078.1:0-23385 GCA_035483355.1 Chthoniobacterales bacterium
CACCGGTCTCGAGCATTCCGTGATCGTAGGGCTCAATATTTGGATATAGGTCGACCATAATCTCGCCCTGCAGCGTTGGCGGCAGCGGCGTATTTGACTATAGCTTTAAAGGTACCACGTCACCCTTGTGACGAAGCATAAGCGTCGCCGCGATCCGCCGTGGGTTCGGACATACGCTTACGATCAAACATCGGTAAGCCGCTTCAGTTATAGCCCGCCGCGCATCCGCTGGTGTAAAGTGACCTTGCGGGGACTGTCGCCCCTTTTGTCTATCCGCAACCGAGTTGCCGGAAGTGACCCAAGGGAAACGGGATCAGCTCCAAGCAGCCCAACCTCGCCAAGTGGTAGAAGAAATGTTCAAAAATTTCTTGGACCATTCGGAACCCTCAATCAAGCCTTTCTTTCGTTCATACCTTGGGAGGCATCGCCGGTGGCAGGTCGGTCCCTTCGTTCTTTTCTTCGTCTCCCTCATCGATGTCAAGGTCAGGCGGAACAAGCTTAGGCTCCTCGTCGTCGGCGCGATCGTGCCTCTCGTCTGGATTCCCTTTCTCTGCTTCTGATGATTTCATGCCATTCATTTCGCATTTGCAAACCGCCTTGGACGCCATGAATGATCAACGGCAGCAAAGAGAGTCCGAAGAAGTTTCTCGCTAAAGCCAGTTCTTCTTCTCGACCGAAAACATCGCTTCCTGTAACAGGCAATCTGGCTATGGAAATCTTCTTGGGTCTAGGTCTTTTTGGCGGCTTGCGAGTTCCGACACGCGAAGCGGTGGGGGGCCCTTTCAGTAAGCTCTGACGAGTGATTCTACGCCGTGCGTCGATAGCGCCTGTTACGGTCGGTATCGCCTTCAGCAGCTCGTTCGGAGTCTGGAAACGCTGCGCCGGATTTTTCTCAAGAAGAACCTCAAGTAGAACCACAGCCGGCTCCGGCACGTCTTCGAGTTCTTCGACCGGCGACGGCGCGTGTTGATGCTGATACATCACCTCAGCGCAAGGACCTCGGAATGGTGTTTGGCCGGTCACCATTATCCAGAGCGATACGCCCAGCGAGTAGAGGTCCGAGCGGATGTCCAAGGCAACTCCGGCGAACTGCTCAAGACTGGCAAACTCGGGTGTCCCGGCAAATGCCCCAGGCGATGAAATCCCCGCTTCAGAAGCCGATTCGTCTACTGTCTTCGCCGGGCCGAGGTCGATAATTTTTGCCGTTAAACTTCGTTCCTCCTTCAGCCTCACCATGATGTTTGTTGGTTTGATATCCCGGTGGACAAGATTCTGTTCGTGAATTGCGGCCAATCCGGCGGCTACCTGCGTCGCAATTTCCAGCGCCAATTTTACCTCCAGCCGACCGGAACATTTGATGAGTTTTTCGAGCGTTTCCCCCTCTACAAACTCCATCGCGTAGAAGTAACTGCTCCCGGTTCTGCCCAGGTGGAAGACCGAGGCAACATTAGGGTGACGAATGCTCGCCGCTGCCCGGGCTTCTCGGAGAAAACGAAGCCGAGCTGACTCGTCGCCGAGATATCGCTCACTGATGACCTTCAGGGTCACCGAGCAACGCAGATTGATGTCAAACGCCTTGTAAGTAACGCCCATTGCACCGCGACCCAACTCGACCGGTTTCCCGTCTTCGCCCGTCACCAGTTCGTAGTGGTCAAATCGCTGGTCTGCCTCTACTGGTGCCGGCCTGAGCCTATCCTCAGTCGAAGACTCGCCGGACTCAACCCCACCGGCAAGGCCCTGGCGGAGCATGCACACCGGACAGAATTCCATCGCTCCAGAAAACTCGTTACCGCAGCTATGGCAGATGCGTTGGCTCTCTTTGCTCATGGCTCTAACCGCCCTTCAGCCGAAAGTAACACCTCGCTCCACCGGGAGGCACGAAATCGGGCCCGCACGGCCCCCGCCAAACTGTTGTCCCGTTCCACAAACAATTGGGTGTTCCCTTTGCGCTAGCGATTTAAGTGCAGTTGTCGCACTGTACTTAAATCGGTTCTGACGCAGCTTTGGTGCACTTACGGTACTCTTGCGGGAATCGATGACAAATCAGTTATCTCACGCAAAGCTCTTCTCCGATCTGAGCACGCCGGCCGTCGGGCGTTATCGCGATGGCCAAGACAGAACCCGCACGGCCTTCGAGCGTGTGGATCGTGTGGCCGGTTTCCAAGTTCCAGAGCCGCAACGTCCGGTCTTGCGATGCCGAGATGGCACGACCGCCACCTGGCGTCACCGCAACAGCAGGGACAGCCCCAGTGTGACCTTTGAACCTGCGCACCCGTCGGCCGCCGTCTAAGTCCCAAATCTGCACTTTACCGTCGCGCGCCCCAGACAGCGCGACGCCCACTGAGTGTTAGCGACATTGCAGCAGCACCGTCTGGCCTTTGAGCATTGCTTGAATTCACTCGCCGTCGGTTTCCGACCGTTCTCCCGCATCAAAGTGCGCTGATCGCGAGCTATGTCTCGCATGCCTTGAATCGCCCTGACGTGGCTCTGCAGCTTCCGACAGGCAGCGGAAAGACGTTGCAATCACGACGTACTCCAGTCTCTTTAACTCGGATCCTTTCTTCGACGATCCCTCCGTTATACTGGTGGACGACGCGCATGCCGCCGGTTGCTTGAACACGAGCGGACCAGGGTGCAAAATCTATTCTTCACCATTTCTATGTCTGGCCATTGAATGAGTTCATCCCTTGGGCAGAGAAAGCTCCAGGCATCAGCGATATCTCACAGATTCCTAACGGTGAATTCGTCCAACGTGGAGACGAATTCCGGACAACTTACGAGACTTCCTTAAGCGCATCAACCCTCTCTCGCCCACGGCCGCGCAAAGCGGCCGCGTCAGGCCCTCCTAACTCCGCTGCGGAGTCTGGGTTCTTATTGTAGGATGTCATGATAACATAACGAAGAAATGTTATTGTCAATTAGAAAGATAATCAACACATTACTGACGAGCGTGAAGCGCAGCTGGGCCTGTTGCCCCGATCATCATTGCCAGGGAGAAACGAGAACATCAACCCGGCGTTTGTTCAAAAAAGAAAGGATGGGCGCCAGGAAAAAAACTTCTCAGCCCCAAACGATCGTCTATTGTGGCATATCAACGAAACGATTTGCTTCGATCGGCGATGGCCGCAGAAAACCAAAGCAGGTCGATCGAGAGAAGAAACATGATAAAGCTGACTTGGGAAAAATTCTGCATCCTCGGCGGCGGTGAAAAGTTATCGCGCGAAGGCCACAGTTACGTCGTCCATCCGATGAACGTCTCCACCGGTTACCAGGCGCTGCGGACACATACACTCCCTGTTTTTAGGGAGCACTCGGAACACCTTGAGTGGGTGCCCTACACGGAATTCGAAATGGACTAAAATTCAAGAGCTCGAGGATCCGCAGTTTCAAATTTCCCCTCTCTCCTCTTGCCGCCGAATCTCCGAAGCAAGTCCTGAACTGCGAAGAATGGTGTCTTGGTGTCGATTTCGAAAAACATGGTAGCGGCTTTTGATCGGTTCTGATGTGTTCAGAGAAGCGCGTTCAAGTTAATGGCGGCCATTTCCAACGCGCTCGAACCGCCCGAAGACGGCAACGTTTTCTTATCGATGGACGCGGCTTTCTTGAGTGACCGCGACCTGCCCTACGTTCGGTCCTTTGCCGGCACCGCGCACTTTAAAGACGTGCCCGTCTATTTGGCCCCCAGTGAAGATCAGACGCGCGGGTGGCCGATGCGAGAGTTAATCGATCGGCGGGCCGAGGCAATTTGCGGGAATCGTTTGCCGCCTGAGCTGATGACTGAAAATGCAGTGTTCCTGGCGGCGGCCCGGGTGCCTGTTTCGGCGCGCAAGAACTTTGAGTCGCCCGGCATCGGCCTCTTAACTGCTCGCTATCTTCTGGATGGCCGGGAAGAGGAACGCGTTTTCACGTTCGAAGAGATAGCGCGCGGTCCGGATTCCTTTTTTTGATTTTTGCAAGCGGATCAGGGAGCAGACGATTGTGTTAAGCCCAAGGAAAAGCAATTTAGAGGCAATGTCCAATAGAGAAACTTTACCTGCAAGTCATTGGCCGCAAGTCTTTGCGATTCAGTGTATTCGAAAAATCACTCTTGATAATATCGTGTGTGTTAAGACGAGAGCGAGCGATTGGAAGCCTATCCTAAATTGCTCCCCGGAGTGACGCGCGAGCGATCTTGCCCTTTAAAACGTCATCCCCAGCTTGGCCATGGATCAGGAGAAATACATTGCGGCGAGGCCCGCAAGAACGACCAGAGACAATCGCATATGCCTTTTATATAACGTTATGGATTGCAGGTGACGGGCAAATTTTGGCGTTGCCCAAAAGGTCGCTTCAACACGGCGCGGGCAGGCCGAGCCGCTCGCTCAAGCCCCATCGATTGATCGCCGCGTTGGAGACCGCTCGACCGACGATCGGATGCTTAACGGCGGATAGAAATTGCCCCACGTGATCATACTCGGGTATCTTCGTGCGATTCTCGTACCGGTTCACTTTGGCCGCGACTACGCGGGCTATTTCGTGGGCATCTGGCATCCCTGGCATGCCGAGATCGATCCGTCCCCAGGCAATCATTTCCGCTTCGCTTTCCAAAATCAGCAGACAGTAGTGAATCAGTTTCGCCACCGTGACAGCGCTTAAGTGTCCAGGGGTTGCGAGCAAATTCCTGTCGAGATGATGATCGAACGATTCAGCGCTAAAGGAATCGAGTTTCAATTTATCGACCAGGTCCTGGAGGGCGTAGGGAAATTCTTTTTCGAAATCCTTGATAAACTCGGCCAGGGTGGCTTTCGTATCCGGTCTGGGCGCTGGAGCAAAATTATACGGAAAACTAAAATGAATCCGGTTGATCTCTGTCACCTGCTCGTCCGTAACAGTCGTCAGTTTCGGCAACGATCGTTTTCTCTTTGGCACAACCTTTTCCAAGTTCTCTGGGGCATCATCGTAACTTTTCTGGAAGAGGCGGGAAGCCAATTCTCCATTGACCGACTTGGCCTGCCGGGTTCAACCCGGGCCGGACCCTTTCTTACCGCCGTTATGCAATTGTTGAACTTTGATCGCGAACGTCAGCGTCGTGATTCGGCGGTGCCGCGATCGCCCCAACTCTTCCAGCGAAATCATCAAATCGGTTTTCTTGTTGATTTCCGCGATCGCCGTGTCCAAAGCTCTCTGACGTAAGTTCGCCCAGACCGGCAAAGGCGCTTCCTGGATCATATTTCCGTCCGCATCCCTGATCGATTCCAGGCCTAGCACCTTTCGAAGTCGATCCAAGGTGACGCGCTTACTCCCGACCGTGGCATATTTTTTGGCCCAATTGTAAAGCCGAAGCGAATATTGGCTTCGTAGTCGAAGCTTGCTTGGTCTGTCGGAAAGATAGAGCGGCAAAAGCTTCTTCAGCTCCAGCCAGATATGTTCAAAACGTGGACTAAACGTCAGGTAAATTTCCGGATTCTCCGTTCCGCGCACCTGCACGGCATCCACCCAGCGGGTGTAACTGGTGATAGCTTGGGAACCTTTTATTTCCTCGATCACCAGGCGATAATTGGCGGCAAGCCGCAAAGCCGGTTTCAGGATTCTCTGACCTCCTACCAAAATAGGTTCATTTTCACTTGGTCGATATTTTTCGAGAGCGAAATTAAGAAGGTTGCGCTCCGCCTCGGTGAGCATGAAATAGCTTTTCTGAACGCCAATTGGCAGGGATTCCTCGAGACCTTTATCAATTACGCTATCTGGCAGCCGCTGAATTGAACTTTTTGCTGTCGCCATGGTCAGTGTCTTGAAATGAGAGTTGTTAATTTTTAGGAAATCATGTGGAAGAGCTATTTACCTTTACATCCCCTGCAAAACGTTATCAATAATGCATTGTACCTCAATGAGGTTTGATATGGCTACCACGGTTGAAACCAAGCATAGAATCACCCGGCATTGGAACTTTGGCACGAGCCAACACCCACTGACCCTGGACGAATTTCTCGAGAGAAAATCTCTACACTTCAATTTCTTTGCCGGTTCCGAACCATGGGTGGGTGATCATGATCGCGTGACCTGGGAAAATTTCTTCCGGTTTTGCACAGAAGAAATGGACGACCTCTCAAAGTTGACCTGCGGCATGGTCATCGAGTATTGCCTTGCCATTATCGAGAAATCGACCGCCAAGGTCAAACGACCGGTCACTCGGCCTAAAATCCGGGACGCACTCGCCGTCGGATATGAGGAGGCGTACGAAAACCCGGTATTTCAATACCGGTGGGCCATGCGGCATCCTGTCGTATCGGAGGCGGTCAACCTTGCGCTCCGAAATCTTGGGGAAGGCGAATAACCCGACGCAACGAAGTCACGGCATCGGGAAAGCGATCCTGCAAGCATTGGAAGTTCGCGCAATCGAAGCGGGAATTCAGGAAAACAAAGTGAATTCCCGCCAGGACGCGTGCCGTTCTACCAGAAAAACGGCTATCAGGTATTAGGACCTCCGCACACCCTGTTTGGCGCGATCCCGCACTTCGAAATGTGGAAGCGATTGCTCTGAACCGAAAAACGGACAAAAGGGGTGAAACTAGCAACTAGCGTTGATCAATTGGGACAAATTTTTTGCCTACCGGGTCGCCGGTGTACTCGCTTAAGGGACGGTAGAGCCGGTTGTCGGCCAGTTGTTCAAGAACATGCGCAGTCCAACCTGCCGTCCGAGAGATCGCAAAGATACAAGTGAACAGATCGGTTGGGATTCCGAGAGAGTAATAGAGTGTCGCGGAGTAAAAATCGACGTTCGCGTGCAATCCCTTCTTTTCCTTCATTAGCGCTGCGATCCGCTCGGACATTTCGATCCATTTCGGCTCACCGAGCTCGCTGCTGAGCTGAACGGCCATCTCTTTGAGGATCGGCGCTCTTGGATCAAGCACCTTGTAAATGCGATGTCCAATACCCATGATCTTTTTCTTTTGCGCCAAAGCTTGTTCGATATAGGCATCCACCTTGGCCGGGGTACCAATCTCTTGGAGCATATGGATCACCCCTTCGTTCGCACCGCCATGGAGCGGCCCTTTGAGCGTGCCAATCGCGGCGGTGATCGCCGAATAGATATCGGTTAAGGTCGAAATCGTTACGCGGGCACTGAAGGTGGAAGCGTTCATCCCATGTTCGGCATGAAGCACGTAGGCCAAATCAAGCGTCTCGGTCTTCTTTTCGGACGGGTCTTTACCATCCAACAAATAAAGAAAATGGCCGGCTTCACTCAAATCCTCGCGGACCGGCGGCAAATCAAGCCCATTTCGCGCGCGGTGAAAATAGGCGATAATGACTCCGACCTTGGCCGTGATACTGATGGCACGGCGTCGTGTTGCTTCAAGGCTCTGGTCCAAGGTCAGCAGTGGATCGTGGAGGCCTAACATCGAAACAGCGGTGCGCAGAACGTCGATCGGTAAGGCAGTCGCCGGAGTGGTTCTCAAAAACTCTGTGACTTGATCCGGTAAATGGCGTTCCGCGGCCAACTGCTTCTTGAGATTGTCCAACTCTGAATGATTCGGCAGTTTAAGGTGCCAGAGCAGATAAATTACCTCTTCAAAAGAGGCGCTACCGGCAAGCTCGTTGATATCGTATCCGCAGTAGATTAGCTGTCCTTCCTGCCCACGAACATCACTAAGCCGCGTATCGGTGGCCACCACTCCTTCCAACCCTCTTGATATAGCAGACATAATATTGAGTTAATGTTTCAGAATCTTAATTAGGGTATCTCCGATGCTAGCCGGCGTTTCCGCCACCGCAATACCGGCCTCCCGCAATGCTTCGATCTTTCCGGCGGCTGTTCCTTTGCCGCCGGAGACAATCGCCCCGGCATGCCCCATGCGCCGCCCGGGCGGTGCGGTGGCTCCAGCGATAAACGCGGCAACCGGCTTATCGTAATGCTCTTTTATCCAGTACGCCGCTTCTTCCTCGGCTGTCCCGCCAATTTCGCCGATCACGATCAACGCGTCCGTTTCCGGATCTTCGCTGAAGAGCTTAACAGCATCCAGGTGAGAGGTTCCGTTAATTGGATCGCCACCGATTCCGATACACGTCGACTGGCCGTACCCGCGCTGGGTCAACTGCCAGACTGCCTCATAGGTTAAGGTACCGGAACGGGAGATCACACCAATTTTACCCGGTTTATGGATATAGCCGGGCATGATCCCAATCTTGCATTGCCCTGGGGTAATGATCCCGGGACAGTTGGGCCCGATCAAGCGGGATTTCTTCTCTCGAAGGACCGTTTGGGCCCGCATCATATCCATCACGGGAATACCTTCGGTGATGCAGACAATCAATTCTACACCGGCATCGGCGGCTTCCAGGATCGCATCCGCGGCAAAGGGCGCCGGCACAAAGATCATCGTCGCGTTGCAACCGGTCTGCTTCCGCGCCTCGTAGACGGTGTCGAACACCGGAACTTTTCCCTCGAACATCTGGCCCCCTTTGCCCGGCGTCACGCCGGCGACGACATTGGTTCCGTATTCCATGCAGCTATTGGCATGAAACGCTCCGGAACTGCCGGTGATACCCTGAACCAGGAGCCTGGTGTTTCTATCAACAAGAATAGACATGAGCTTTGAATGTTTAGGGAACGTGCCGCTTATGGATAACGATCGAATTCCCATCCGGGTCCGCGACAATCGCCATCCGGCAAACCGGACTTTCGAACGGCTCATGAACAAATTTCACATTGCTGGCGCGAAGTTCGGTTACAGAGGAATCGAAATCGTCCACCTCGAAAGCAACGGCTGGGCCATCACTTGAGGGTTTCCATGCCTCTTTTGACATATTGCTGATGGCAAAAGTCGAGGCGCCCAGTTCGTACTCTATCCATTGCGCGTCTGGATTCCCAATGATCCGGGCCGGTTCGAGTTTCAGCAGACCTTCGTAAAATGCTCGCGCAGGTTCGATGTCCGTCACTGGGTATCCGCTGAATGCTAATTCCACGATTTTCATGCTATGCGATGTGTTTTAGCTTGCCTTGGCTTCCGCAACCACTCTCTTCGCCGCTTCTGCAAGGTCCGAAGCGGCTTGAATTGGCAACTTGGATTCTTCGAGCAATTTTTTGCCAAGTGCGACGTTGGTGCCTTCCAACCGAACAACGAGCGGCACCGGTAAACTGACGGCCTTCACAGCGTTGATGATTCCCTGGGCGATCACGTCGCAGCGCATAATTCCGCCAAAAATATTCACCAGAATGGCTTTGACGTTTTTGTCGGAGACCAGGATTTTAAAGGCTTCGGTCACCTGTTGTTCGCTCGCGCCGCCGCCCACATCGAGGAAATTCGCCGGTTCGCCCCCGGCATACTTGATAATGTCCATCGTGGCCATCGCGAGACCGGCGCCATTCACCAGACAGGCAATGTTCCCGTCAAGCCCGATGTAATTCAGATTGAATTTCGACGCCTCAACCTCGCGAGGATCCTCTTCGTTCACATCTCGCATCTCCAGAATCTCTTTGTGCCGATAAAGCGCGTTATCGTCGAAATTGAATTTCGCGTCGAGCGCGAAGACCTCGCCCTTATCAGTCACCACCAGCGGATTGATCTCGACCATTGAACAATCGAGCGACGCGAACAGCTGGTAGAGGTTCAGAAACAACTTGGAAGCGGCTTTTAATTGGTCACCTTGAAAATTGAGCTCCCGGCCAAGTTTCAGTGCCTGGTAAGGCTGCAGCCCGAGCAACGGATGGACCGGTTCACGCATGATTTTTTCCGGGTGTTCTTCGGCCACCTTCTCGATCTCGACACCCCCTTCCTCGCTTGCAACGACAACCGGCGCTCCGGTTGCCCGATCCATCAGGATTGCAAAATAGACCTCGCGTTCGATGTTGACCGACACGGCGACCAAGATCTTTCGCACCAGCTTCCCGGCCGGACCGGTCTGGTGCGTAACCAATGTTTGACCGAGCATTTTCCCCGCCAACTCGCGAGCTTCGGCCGGGGTTTTACAGAGCTTTACCCCGCCTTTGAAACCGTTCGTGAATATTCCCTTCCCGCGGCCGCCCGCGTGGATTTGCGCCTTGACAACGAGTTCCGAGGCCTTGAACGCAGCGGCAATTTTCTCCGCTTCCTCCGGGGTCTCAGCAGGTGCGCCCTTGGGCGTTGCGACGTTGAACCGCTGAAAAAGCTGTTTAGCCTGATATTCGTGAATATTCATGTCAGAGGGATCTGCCGGTAGACGCCAGGACGGGGAATGGCTCCTCAACATATGGCGGGGCTGGAACGACCGTCAATCGGAATTGAGAACCGCGGATTAAAGTTCGGCGTTCTGCAGGGTCCCCTTTCGACTCGGTGCTCGTCCCAAAATCCAGAACTCCGAACCTTGAACTTCACCCTCCGGGATTTAAACTCCGAAGGTGCTCGGCCTGTATCCAGATTCAGTCAATCAAATGCGGCGCCTCGGGCTGCGCCCTGACGAGTTCGAGGAGGTTTTTTCGCGTTCAAGCGGACCGGGCGGCCAGCATGTCAACAAGGTCTCCACCGCTGTCACTCTGGTCCACCGGCCGTCGGGTATTTCCGTGACCGTCCAGGAGACCCGCTCCCAGTATCGAAACCGCCAGTTAGCAATGAATCGGCTGATCACCCGGATCGAAGAAACACGGAAAGAGCAAGCCGCCGAGCGCAGATCGGCCACCGAACGTGAACGACGCCGAAATTCCAGGCGACCGCGCGCGCTCCGGCGCGAGATTCGAAGATC
Organism: Chthoniobacterales bacterium; assembly: GCA_035483355.1. Taxonomy (GTDB): domain Bacteria; phylum Verrucomicrobiota; class Verrucomicrobiia; order Chthoniobacterales; family JAFAMB01; genus JAFAMB01. The sequence continues at coordinate 10,696 of DATHPZ010000078.1, forward strand.
CAAAGAACACAGAGCGGAAATCAAGCAAACACGCTCGAAGATATCGCCGGAGTGAGCCTTTGGCGGTGGGCGAACACCGTTCGCCGTTCGCCGTTCACCGTTCGCCGTTCACCGTTCGCCGTTCGGCGGGCGCAGTCAGGACATAGGTAACACTTCTGGGTCAGGACATCGGTAACACTGTTACCGTTTTAGTTCATGTTTTGGTTCTGTCATCTACAACCTGATGTCCTGAACCTGCACCGGCGTTGGGCGTTGGGCGTTGGGCGTTCCGTTCGGCGTTTCTATCGTTCCCGGTCGCGGCTATAGTCCGAGAGATGTTTACAGGAATTGTCGAAGCCGTCGGAGAAGTGGCGCAGATGGTTGAATCGGCGCCCGGCAGTTATTTGCTGGAGATCCGGACTCCGCTCGCTTCACAAATGAAGATCGGTGACAGCCTGGCTAATAACGGTGTTTGTCTGACTGTTATATCGCAAACTCCTTCGACCCTGGGATTCGACCTGTTGGCTGAAACCGTCACCCGAAGCAGCCTGATCGACTTGAAAGTGGGCGATCTGGTCAATCTGGAGCGTTCAATGGCTGCTTCAAGTCGGTTTGATGGTCACATTGTGCAAGGGCACGTCGATATCGCGGCGAAGCTCTTGGCCGTGGAGACCGCAGGACAAGATCACCGGATCGAGATCGAGTTACCGAAGGATTTTGGGCAATACATCGTTTTCAAGGGATCGATCGCGGTCAACGGGATTAGCCTCACTGTCGCGGAGTTGAGCTCGGATCGCTTTGTCATTTGGATTATTCCTCATACGTGGAGGGTGACGAATCTGCATCGCCTCCGCCTGGGTGAGCGCTTGAATCTTGAATTCGACCTGGTCGCGAAATACGTCGAGCGGCTGGTCGGAGCCTTCGGCGTTCGTTCGCCCAAATCGAAAAAGGGTGCTCCGTATTGACTTTAACAATCCCAAACTTTAATGGGATGGAATCAATTCATGCAGAAGGTGATCATTGTCGGCACCGGTTGCGCAGGCCTGACGGCTGCGATTTACACCGCGCGCGCAAACCTGGAACCGCTGGTGCTCGAAGGCCGAGAACCGGGCGGCCAGCTCACCAGCACCACTTTAGTAGAGAATTTTCCTGGTTTCCCCGAGGGCATCGATGGTCCTCAATTGGTGATGAACATGCATCGGCAAGCTGAGAAATTCGGTGCCGAATTCAAGTATGCCGAGGTCCGAGAATTCGAATCTGTGAATGGCCACTATCGTCTCAACGTCGATGGCGAATCAATCGATGCGCAGTCGGTCATCATCGCCAGCGGCGCCTCCGCAAAGTGGCTCGGTCTTGAACAGGAGTGCAGGTTCAAAGGGCACGGGGTAACCTCCTGCGCGACTTGTGACGGTGCATTCTATCGGAATGTGCCGGTTTGCGTGATCGGCGGCGGCGACACCGCGACCGAGGAAGCGATCTTTCTTACCCGGTTTGCGTCCGAAGTGTTCCTGATCCATCGGCGTGACACCCTGCGGGCGACCAAAATTATGGCCCAACGCGCACTGCATCATCCCAAGATCAAACCAATTTGGAAGACCGAAGTCAGCCGTTATTTACCCGATAAAAAAGGGGAAATCGAGGGCGTGGAACTGACAAACGTTGAAACCGGCAAGCTTTCCTCGCTTGGAGTGAAATGTGTTTTCGTTGCCATCGGCCATACGCCAAACACCGAACCGTTCAAAGGAAAGATAGATATGGATCAGAACGGCTACCTTCTCCAGAGGAAGGGAACGCAAACCAACCTTCCCGGGGTCTTCGCCGCGGGAGACGTAGCCGATCCGGTCTATCGCCAGGCCGTCACCGCCGCCGGTCAAGGATGCGCCGCAGCCATCGAGGCTGAGCGATATCTCACCGACCTGGAATAGGCCTTCGGCGTTCGGCGTTCACCGTTCGGCGTTCGGCGTTCGGCGTTCACCGTTCGGCGGTCGACGTTCACCGTTCGGCGTTCGGCGCATTCAGTCGAACCGCCTCGGTTTGCTCAGGCTTTGAAGAGCAAGCGTCCATAGGAATTACCGCCTTCCAGATTTCGCCGGCTCCACATCACTGCCGCATATCGCCGAACGCCGAACGCCGAAAACAGTTGCACTCGCGGGTTCCCGGCACACACTCTCTCTCTCCATCTGAATCAAACAGAAACAACCCGGCCGCCGGGCACCCGACGCCGATTGAGACGGGGTGACCCTCCAATGAAGGTCTGCGATCTCACGCAGTTTTATTCCCCGTTTAGCGGCGGCGTGAAACGCTACATCGAGGAAAAGCGAAAATACGCCAACGCATTCGGCCATGAGCATCTACTGATTGTTCCAGGAAAGAGGACCGAAAAAATTGAGACGCCGGAAGGCAAAACGTTCCTCATCGGATCTCCGCTGGTTTCCCGAACCTCTCGCTACCGTGCCCTGTTCAACCTGAACGCAGTCGAAGAAATCCTCGAACGGGAGAAACCGGATGTCATCGAATCAAGCGATCCGTACCAGATCGCCTGGAAGGCCATTGTCTCGGGCGAAGCACTCCGTATCCCGGTGGTCGGCTTTTATCATTCGCATTTTCCTGAGGCGTACCTTCGCACCACAATGAAATATCTGGGGGAGACAGCGACCAACGTCATGATGGAAGTGGCCAAATATTACGTTCGCAATCTTTACAATCACTTTCGCAAAACGTTCGTTCCATCGATTGGTTTGGCACAGGTCCTAAGCGATTGGGGAGTTGAGAACGTGGTGGTATGCGAACTAGGTGTGGACATCGCGACTTTTACCAGGGCGCCCGACAAATTTGCCACGCGAACGGATTTTAACATTCCGAAGGACCGCATCGTTCTCCTGTACGTCGGCAGACTTGCCGCTGAAAAAAACGTGAAAACGCTTTTTCAAGCCTTTGATCTGCTCTGTGAAGAGACACCCGGACGATTTCACCTTTTCATCGTCGGAGACGGCCATTATCGCGATAACGTCGTGGAACTACGAAAATCGACAGATTCAACGACCTGGGTGAGGTACTGCTCGGACCAGCAACAGCTCGCCAGGATTTATCGTGCGGCCGATCTGTTTGTCCACCCTGGCGTCCAGGAAACGTTCGGCCTCGTCGCCCTCGAGAGCCAGTCGTGCGGCACGCCCGTGGTCGGGATCCACGGAAGCTATATGGATCGAATCATCTTCGCCGACCAATCGCACTGGGCGAAAGAGAATTCTCCAGAATCGCTGGCCGCGGCGATCCAGGCGATGAGCAAGACCAATCTGGAGGCCGCCGGAAACGAAGCCAGCCGGAGAGTGATCCAACGTTATTCCTGGCGCAAAGTGTTTGATCGGATGTTTGAGACCTATCAAACCGTTCGCACCTGACCCAAGGGACGCCAGACGTCGCACATTGCGAGAGAGAAAGATATTGCGTGCGATCTCTTTCCCACTATGTAATCTGCGGCGTGAAATCCCAAGTGCTCGAGGTCAATGACTTTCAGGTCCGGAGGTATCGCGCGTCCGATCGAGACTCGGTGCGCGCTCTCTGTTGCGACACCGGTTTTCTGGGAAGCGCGATCGACCCGGTATTCGAAGATCGTGAGCTGTTCGCGGACTTTTTCACGGACTATTATCTGAGGCACGAACCAGATTCTGCGTTCGTGGTCATCAAAGACGATAGCGTGCAAGGATATCTCCTCGGATCACGCTATCCTTTCAGGCACCAATATCAGAGCCTCTGGCAAAATTTCGCCAACGGCGGGAAAGTTGTGCGCCGTTATTTCGGCTATCGGCCGGAGTCTCGCCGATACATCCACTGGCTGATTTCGAGGGCTTGGCGTGAAGTTCCGGCAGCGCCCAGGACCATTGGGCATTTCCACATCAATTTGCTTCCGGCGGCCAAGTCCATCCAGGTCTGCCGTCAGCTTCTGGAAACTTACCTCCGTCATCTCTACGACCACGGCGTCAAACAGGTCCACGCGCAGATGGTGACCTTCGATGGCAGGCGCGGTTTCAAATTGTTCGAGCGCTACGGATTCAAAGTGCTGAATCAATCCGAAATCACGAAGTATCGCCGATTTACTACTCAAACTGTTTACCTCTGCACTCTCGTGAAAAACCTCGAGGAACAGAGCGATCGTTTGCTGTACCCGCTCAGGTAAACGGATAATCGAGCTTGTAGTATAGGCCAGCCTGTTTCCATTCACCCCATCGAGCGATGCTTTTCAAGTATTCGCCGTTTTCCGATTTGTGTATCACGATGCTAAACAGATAGAGCCATTGCCGGTCAGTAGCCGATCGCCTCGCCGTCCTTGCGCATCTCCGACGCGCCCCAATAGACACGATGTTTGGCGTCCCACATGATCGCTTGGTACCCGCCGAAACCGCCTGTGCCGGGCACGATCTTGTAGCCCCGTTTTTTGAGTTCTGCTTTCACTGCGAGATCGAAACCCGATTCCATCTCGACGGTGCCCACTCCTGTCGAAGGTTCGCCGGTGGGCTCCGCTCCGCCGAAGTGACGCCAGCGCGCCGCATCGCCCGCTTCCTGGACGTTCATGCCGAAATCGATGATGTCGGTCAGCACCTGCACATGACCTTGCGGTTGCATGTCGCCGCCCATCAGTCCGAAGGACAGGAAGGGTTGGTCGTCCTTGGCGACGAAACCTGGAATGATCGTCTGGAAGGGGCGCTTGCCCGGCGCATAAATATTGGCGTGCTCAGGATTCAGCGAATAAAGCTCGCCGCGATTCTGGAACATGAAGCCCAGATGATCGGCCACCAGGCCTGAGCCCATCCCGCGGTAATTGGACTGGATGAGCGAGACCATCATTCCGTCCTTGTCGGCGGTCGTCAGGTAGATCGTATCGCCGTTGTGAAGGCGCGGATCGCCGGGGCCGAAATCGGGATTGGCGCGCCCAAGATCGATCAGATTGCGGCGTTCCTCCGCATAGGCGTCGGACAACAAGCCCTTTATCGGCGCTTTGACAATGGCCGGGTCCGCATACCACTTGGCGAGGTCTTCATAGGCAAGCCGTTTCGCTTCGAGCAACGCCGTCAGCGTGTCGGCCGAGCCCGCCCCCATCTTAGCCAGATCGTAGCCTTTCAGGATCTGCAGCATTTGCAAAACCGCGGCGCCCTGGCCGTTGGGCGGAAGTTCGTGGACCTCATAGCCACGATAATTGACGGCGAGCGGCGTCACCCATTCGCCTTGATGGCTGGCGAAATCCTCGTAGCGCAGATCCCCTCCGATGCGCTTGAAATAGGCGTCGATGGAGTGGGCGATCGGGCCTTGGTAAAAGGCGTCGCGGCCTTCCCTGGCGATCAGCGTCAAAGTGTGGGCGAGGTCGGGATTGCGAAAGATTTCGCCTTCTTCGGGCGTGTGGCCGTCGATCAGATAGGTGGCACGCGCATTGTCAAATTCTTCGATTAGGGCGTTGTCTTTTTCGAATGCGGCCATGTTGCCTTTCCAGTAAAGCGCAATTAGCTGCGTAACGGGAAAGCCGTGCGTGGCGTAGCCGATGGCCGGCGCCAGATCGGTGGCGATGGGCAGTTCGCCGAACCGCTCGTGCAACGCGAACCACGCATCGATCGTGCCGGGCACGGTAATGGAGAGCGAGCCGACGTGCGGAATATGGGCCAGATACGGTTTCTCCACCTTTTTCCATGCGGCTTCGACCTCGGCGGTGAGCTTGGCAAGATCGCGCCCCTTGGCCGAGCGTCCTGAACCATTATAGCCGTAGACCTGCTTCGTCTTGGGATCCCAGACAATGGCGAACAGATCGCCGCCGATTCCATTCAGCACCGGCTGCATCAGCCCGATTGCAGCATTGGCCGCGATGGCCGCATCGACCGCGCTGCCGCCTTTCTTTAGGATGTCGATCGCGAGTGCCGAGGCGATCGGCTGCTCCGTCGCCGCCATTCCGTGCTGCGCGATGACGGGCGAGCGTGTCGCCCAAGGCGCGCCCGAATACCTGTCGCCGCGGCTAACTTGTCCATAGGCCGCGGCCGATGTGAAACTCATTGCCATTGCGATTGCGATCCCCGCCCTCATGCGAATATCTGGTTATCCACCGAAGCTGAGGTGACGAGAAGGTAGGCCGTTCTTTTCGAAATTGCGATCTCTTCGGCCCGTTTGTATTGGGAGAGCAAGCTCGCCTTCTTTGCCCCGAAACACGTCGTCATCCCGGTCACGGTGAGCGCCCTTCCGGACGAGCTCTATCAAGCCCCGCGAAGTTGGACAGAGCGGGCGTATCCAAACTCATCTATTACAACAAGCTCAGAGGCTAGCCGCGAGGCGCCAGGAAGCGGAAAGCGCAAAAATGACTCACCATGCAGTGCGGCCATTTTGGCGCGTACAATTGAGTCATAATGGCACAAGCGGCGGTTTCCGAATTCACACCGTTTCTATAACTTCCTTTAAATCAAAGATTTACATCTAAAACAAAAAGTTGGCATCCAATAAGCTTATCTCTGTCGGCGTGATAAAAGTTTTTGAAAGGAAAGTTAAACCTATGAACATTGTACGTTATCAGCGATATCCCCAAAGCGATCTATCGGTGACGTTTGATCGGCTGACCACGGTGCGAAATGAATTGGACCGGGTGTTTGAATCATCCTTTGGTTCATTCTTCCGTCCCCTCGCGTCGCTCAACCGGTGGAACCCTGCAGTCGATGTCTATCAGGACAACGATCAATTTACCGTCTACGTCGAACTTCCAGGCTTGAAAAAGGAAGAGATCGAGATCTCCTTGAATGGCGACACTCTGACGATCGGAGGCGAGCGCAAATCTGAGGCGAACGCCGACCAGGGTTTCCGCACCGAGCGATACTTCGGCAAGTTTCAGAGAAGCCTGACTCTGCCGGTCCCGGTAAATTCGGAAAAAGTGAACGCGACATACAAAGACGGAATCCTAAAGGTTGTTTTGCCTAAGGCAGAAGAAGCAAAGCCGAAACAGATTCCCGTCTCGCTGAACTAACCAAGCAACGCGCCGAGGCTTGGAGGCCTCGGCGTGGCAACCAAACAAATTTGCAGAAGATCATGAACATCGCAACCCAACCACAAAACGGCTCATCAGCGCTCGCAGGCGAGGGCGAACGCCCGGTCCAATATGTGACCCCGCTGGCGGATGTGGAATCCACTAAAGAGGGTTATACAATCCATGCGGAGATGCCCGGCGTCGATAAATCCGGCCTCGAAATCACCGTAGACAATGGTGAACTCACTATTCTCGGTCACCGGCATCCGGAAGAATTCTCGGGTGAACCCGTCTATCGCGAGATACGATCGACAGGTTTCCGGCGAGTTTACGAACTCGATCCAGCCATCGATACGAGCAATATCGCCGCTCGCATTGATCAAGGCGTGTTGACCCTGACTTTGCCGAAGGCGGAGAGCGTCGAACCGCGCAAGATCGTAGTGGAATGACGGCAGGGGAAGCGGATCGTCATGTGGCGTATCGGCGTAAGGCGCGATGAAGAAAGCCGGGGCTCATCGACCTGGTAACAACCGATACGCCTGCGGATTTGACGGGAATGGAGGGGTGCCGGTGTCGTCGAGAAGGCCGGCTCAGGCTCAGGCACGACGTTGAAACCCGGAACCCGGGCGGCCTGGACCCAGCATCCGGGAGCCTACGCGCAATTCGCCGCAATCCCTGGCTGGAGAGCGGTTGCGCTCCCTGATGAAGTGGACGACGTGTCCGGGCGCAGCCGCGCTACTTAAGGTATGACGGCGGAATACCCTCTACGAAACGACCTATCCCGCTCGAGCCGGCGACGTGGCGCTGGTCCATGCCGGCGCCGGAGGCGTGGGCCTTTTACTAAGTGGTGGAAATAGGCTGACGCAGAAAAGACCTTCCAGGGAAGGCAGAGAAGGGAGCAAAGATTTTTTCTGATTTGTTTTCCGTATCGTCCTCGCTAATCATGACGGAATCATGGCAGCCAAAAACCTCGAGGTGAGTTCTCCCGATCCTGCGTACGCCGCGCGTAAGAAAAACCTGGATCTGGCTCTCCAGCAGATCGCCAAAGATTACGGTGAAGGCGCCATCATGAGACTTGGGGACGATCACATCCTGCCAGTGGAAGTGATCCCGACCGGTAATATCCTGATTGATCGCGCACTTGGTGTCGGCGGATTTCCTCGGGGACGAGTCATCGAGATTTTCGGACCGGAATCCTCCGGCAAAACAACGTTAACCTTGACGGTCATTGCCCAGGCGCAAAAGCGCGGCGGTCTGGCCGGGTTCATCGATGTCGAACATGCGCTCGACCCCCAGTACGCGAGGCGTCTGGGGGTCAATCTGGATGACCTGCTCGTCTCTCAACCGAGTTCCGGGGAAGAAGCGCTGCGGATCTGCGAAACGTTGATTCGTTCCAATGCGCTGGATGTCATTGTCATTGACTCCGTTGCTGCGCTAGTTACCAAGGCCGAACTAGAGGGCGAGATAGGGGACGCCACCATGGGCGCGCAAGCCCGACTGATGAGCGCGGCGCTCCGAAAATTGACCGCTCTCATCTCCAAGGCACGAACCACCTGTATATTCACCAACCAGATCCGGGAGAAAATTGGCGTCATGTTCGGCAATCCGGAAACTACGCCAGGGGGAAAAGCTCTTAAGTTCTACGCCAGCGTCCGCATCGATATTCGCCGGATTAACGCGATCAAACAGACGGACGGCACCGTGGTGGGCAATCGTACCAAAGTGAAGGTAGTCAAAAACAAGGTCGCGCCTCCTTTCACGGAAGCGGAATTTGACATCATGTACAACGAAGGAATTTCGAACGTGGGAGCGCTCCTCGACCTTGCCCTGGAGAAAAATATCCTCGAGAAACGCGGTTCCTGGATCTCTTACAAAGGACAACACCTGGCCCAAGGGAGAGACGCTGCCAAAGAGGCCCTTCGAGCCGACCAATCCCTGTACGATGAGATCGAAGTGGCCGTGAAAGCCTCGCTAGACGAGGAAGCCGCTAAACGAAAATGACAAACGTCAGGCCGTGTGCACTTTGTCGCCGTGAGTGATTCGATGCGGTTTGTGATTGCAGGTCTTGGCTGGTGGGGACGGTCGTGGACGGACGTGTTAAAGATACATCCGAAAGCGCAATTGGTGGCCACTGTCGATCCTTCAACCAGTGCACGCGATTGGAGTCGAGACAATTTGGCGGTTGCCCACTATTCCGACTTGGACAGCGCATTTCACGACACTGAAGCCGATGCGGTTCTGGTTACCACCCCTCCGAAACTGCACTGTCCAATTTTGATCAAGGCGGTTGAACATGGAAAAAATGTTCTGGTCGAAAAGCCGCTTGCCACGTCGTCTGTAGAGGCAACTGAAATTGCCAGCGCCGTCCAAAAGACCGAGGCGAAGGTGATGGTCGGTCAAGGTTATCGATTCATGGACAGTGCCACTATTCTTCGCCAGGCGCTCGGGAGCGGGACAATCGGTGACCTGCGGGCAATCCGTGTCCTCTTTCGTCAATATGTTCCAGACATCTTGGAACAAGGTCATCCATTGTACCAACTGCAACACTCGATTCTCATCGACATGGCCAATCACCATTTCGACCTGATCCGTTATTTGACGCGCCAGGATTTTTCGAAAGTGGTCGCGCGCGAGTATGAAACTCCGGATAACGCATTTCGCTATCCGTCGAGCGCTGTTTGTTTCTTGACCTTGGAAAATGGCGTCTCGGTGCTATGGGACGGGGATTGGTGCCGCCGCCAGCCCCGGACGGCGTGGGAAGGCGAGTGGGAATTTATCGGCTCCGAGGCGCGGATGTTCTGGCGAGGCGAGCAGGACAAACAGATGAGGAACCGGTTTGATCCGGTAATATTCGTCGAACGTCCCGGCGGCGCCCTGGAGAAGATCCCGTTTCAAGAGTCGATCGGCGACCGGCGCGTGCCCGTCCTGGATCATTTCATTGAATCGATTACGCATGGGAGACAGCCTGAGCCAAGCGTATCGGATAACCTCCAGATGCTTCGTGCAGTCTTTGGATGCATCGAGTCGGCGACCGTTGGACGTGAAATCTTCCTCTCCTAACGCGCAATCGATTCGACGGGATTCTTTTTTATTTTTCGTGCACCAGTTGAATATTGAAAACCGGGGTACCAATTGCACCCCACAGCCGCAGCCATAGGGGGAGATACATCTCCGTTCCGCGGGCGCCGGTAATATCGCCGATATCCACGATGTTGGACGGCTTCCATCCAAACCATTCGCTGAGTTTCCTGGCGACTTCCGCTTTGGCCTGCGCGTCGTTTCCACAGATTGGCAGTGCATGATCTCCCGGAACCCGGGCCGGGTTGATCATCACCTCGCAATTGACGGTATTGAGTGCTTTGACAACGCGCGTCTCAGGGAACTCGCGTTGCGTTTGTTCGCCGAGTGAATCGGTATTGCACACGGTCAGTGAGGGCGGCATCCCCTTCGAAAAATCGAGCGGATTACCCACTTGGATCAGAATCTTGTCACGCAGATTGTCCATTCCGGCAAGGCGCAGCGCGGCAAGTGCATTCGCGCCATTGGTACAATCAAGAGCGATCTCACCGAAAGCCGCTGCTTCCGCAAAGGTCCCGATCTGGCCGTTACCTCCAACTGACTGAAGCCATTTCTGTGCGCCGTCGTTGTTCGCGGTGCGCGAGCCCATCATGACCTCCTGCTTTTGCTGGACGAGTTTCGTGCCTAGGGCGGCCCCGACCATGCCCGTGCCGAGAATTGCTATTTTCACAACTTCATCTTACGGGGTACCGCGATTCCAGCAAGAAGGCACTCCTTTGGGCCTGCGCCGACTCCTATGCTGTTCGATGCCGGAGGCCAAAAACAGAGTTGCACCTCGCTTTCTTTGGTTTTAAGTAAGACCGCTTCCCATCAATCGCGCGGTTAGCTCAGTGGTAGAGCACTACCTTGACACGGTAGGGGTCACAGGTTCGAACCCTGTATCGCGCACCAGTGCCTAAGATCTTCTGGCCAACTGGTTAGGCGAAACTTTGTTTAAGGGGCTTTTCTCCTGATGCTCACCGGAAAAGGTGATCGAGTTAACGCTGTCGCCTAAAGACGCAATCGTCGTCCCAGGATCTCTCCTGGGCTCCGAACGTCGCCATCTCTCCAAAGCCCGGAATGCCCCTGATTATCTGACCGCACAAGCCCACCGTGGGAGTGCCGCACACTGTCTTGCGATTGCGGATCGCGGCACGGAAATTTGTGAGGAGGCGCAGGTATGAAACGCACCTTACTGACTCTCCTCGCAACGGTCGCCGTATCTGTCGATGACGACGTGCTCCGGATCGGTCCAGTATTCGTTGCCGACTCGAAAGAGGATGGCAAAAATCTTCAAGAAATCGCTGAAGATCACGATCTAAAGGCCGCTTTGGAAAACCAGCAATGAAATCTCCGCAGACGAAACATCAAAATATGAGCAAAGACGACCTTTGGGCGAGCGTCATCGGTACTTGCCATCTGCAAGAGTCGGTGTTCGAACTCGGAATTGAAGTCGAGACCAAACTTGAGGAGGGAAAAGCCTTGCTGCGCGTCATCACGCCCGGAAACCCTGTCAAGTATGCTGGACCGTTCAAGTCCTCAGATCTTCGGTATGCCGCGCAAGTATTGAACCAAGCGGCACGTCTATTAGACACTAAACGGAAGATGAAACACTTCGTGGTGCCGCAGTGGTAGTTTCACAAGTAAACGAAGACAAAAGGGTCGACACTTTTCGGCTGTCGATCCTATTTCCTTTAGTTGATAAATCGCAATAAACGATACCGAAGGTTCAGGCATGCGAACAGTTTATCCAAGCACAAGCCAACAGTCTCGAACCTGATGAAAATACTATCTCTTCAGCGTCACCGTCTGGGTCCTCAGCGACGCTGCTATCGACACCAACATCACCACCGATCCATATTCTGTCGACATCACTCTCAATGGCGCTAAAAGCCGAATTACCAATCTTTCCTCCGCCGAAACAAAGCCCGATGGATGAGACCCTCGCCCTACCTCCGCAGCTTCAGCGATCTGATGGTTGAAGGTCCGCACAAAGCCGGGCTTCGAGCGGTTCAGGACGTTGTTTTCAACCACACGAAACCTACTACGCCAGCGACACTCGAATCTGGATGAAGTCGTGAAAGTTTGAGAAAATCCTGCTCGACTGTTCCGCGTCCGGAAATGAGCGATGTTTTTTGGGTAGGCGATTTATGTTCTCGGGCCGACTACACCCTATGGATCAGCCAATCACTTCACAATCTTCTGTTAAGGATGTTCCGGTCTCGACCGGCCTCACTAGCGATGAAGCCCGTTGCCGCCTCGAGAAGTTCGGTCCAAACGCGGTGGCGGACACGGCTCTGCACCCACTACGCAGAGCGCTGACCAAGTTCTGGGCGCCGGTTCCATGGATGCTCGAAGCTGCGATCGTGCTCGAGATTGTCCTCGGCAAGTACGTCGAGGCTGCGATCATCGCGGGTCTTCTGGCCTTCAACGCTGCTCTTGGGTATTTCCAGGAAGGGCGCGCCCAGGCGACTCTTGCCGCATTAAAGTCGCGGCTCGCGCTGAACGCGTCGGTCCGTCGCGATAATGGTTGGGCAACCGTGCCCGCTGCCGGACTGGTGCCTGGCGATATTGTGAAGCTATCACTTGGCGCCGTGGTCGCCGCCGACGTGCGTCTGATCGAAGGCGAGATCCTGCTCGACCAGTCCATGCTCACCGGCGAATCA
>DATHPZ010000079.1:0-5700 GCA_035483355.1 Chthoniobacterales bacterium
CCTTAAGCAGTTCCTTGTGGGCGGCCGGCATCTCCTTCGCAAGCGCAGCTACCGGTTGCGGAGTTCGGACACCGGCAACAACATCTTCGCCTTGGGCATTGATCAGGTATTCACCGTAGAACACCTTTTCCCCAGTGGCCGGATCACGGGTGAACGCCACTCCAGTGGCGCTGCTGTCTCCTCTGTTCCCAAAAACCATCGTCTGAACGTTAACGGCCGTCCCCCATTCATGCGGGATGTTGTACTTCCGCCGATAGACGACCGCCCGATCGTTGTTCCATGAACCGAAGACCGCTCCAATCGCGCCCCAGAGCTGTTGACGCGGGTCTTGTGGAAAGTTTTTGCCGCTCCGTTCCTTGATGAGCTGTTTGAAGTTCTCCACCAGACCCTTGAGATTCTCGGCAGTCAATTCCACGTCGTCCTTGACACCGGCTTCTCGTTTTACCGACTCGATGACGACTTCAAACGGATCATGGTCTTCGTTGGCGCTTTTTTGTACGCCCATCACGACGTCTCCATACATTTGTAGAAACCGGCGATACGAATCCCAGGCAAACCGCGGGTTCCCGGTTTTTTCCGCCACAATTTCGACGACCTCATCGTTCATCCCGAGGTTGAGAATTGTGTCCATCATCCCGGGCATCGAATCACGCGCACCGGAACGCACGGATACCAGCAACGGATCGCTGCGGTCGCCAAGTTTTTTGCCGGCCGATTTCTCCATTTTTGCCAATGCAAATTCGACCTGATCTTTGAGCTCGACCGGATAACTTTTCTTATTCTCGGAAAAGTACGTGCAAACCTCTGTGCTGATCGTGAACCCGGCCGGAACCGGAAGTCCGATCCGAGTCATTTCATGCAAGTTGGCGCCCTTCCCGCCCAGAAGCGGTTTCATCTTTCCATGACCGTCGGCCTTGCCGTCTCCGAAGTAGTAGACATAGCGGGCCTTTGTCGAACTTGTCGGCTTCCGGATAATTGGTTTTACCTTCGCCGAAACTTTTTTTGAAGCAGCCTTCGGAGCCTTCTTCACTGTTGTTGCCATAAAATGATGTTCAAAGACGAGAATTGCAGGGAGCGAGATGCGCTCTTGGCGGGAGAACAAAAACTAGCGAAGAGTCTCCTGGTGTCAACGTCGGATGCCGGATGCCGATGCCGTGCTACCGACGAGTTGAACAAGGAACGACGTTCGCAACGAACATCCCCCTGTTTTGGAACTGATAGATGCCGTTGCCGCGAAGGAAAATTTGAGTCGCGACTGGGAGCGAGTTGCCCTAACCCGGGCGCGCGAGGCGCTGCCGTTCACCGGAATAACGAACCGATATTATCCGTGCGCAGCTGGAACCCGATCCGCACAGTGCATCACTTCACCAGCCATGGCCATGAACTCTTCTAAGCCTGTACTCGGAATGATGATCGTGTTACGACGCCCATGCGCTTCCTCGGTGATACGCATAAAACGGCCTCGTTCATTTTCTCTAAATTCAATGTAGAAATGCTTACGTTCGACTTGGAGTTCTTTCGTGATAATTACGTTGTCCATGATGATTTGGAGGGATCCCGCTTGAAGCCATATGATATCTTACCAGCCGCGATTCAGGGAAGGATTCTCGTAAATGACACAAAGGCGCGTTGCGGTAAACTAATTAATTTTCGTCCGCAGACTCTTATTTGCAACTCTTCATTCTTTCGCCAGGAAACCGAAATCGATCCGCTGCCGAAAGGAATCGACGCGCGCAACTCGCACAATTACGCGATCGCCTACAGCAAAACTCAGCTTGCTCCGCCGCCCCGTGATCCGTTGACGTGCCGGATCAAAAACAAAAAAGTCGTGATCAAGCGAAGAGATTCGAATCATTCCCACCACGAGTGCCTCTTTCAGCTCGACCAGCAGCCCATAATTTCGCACGTCAAGGATCGTCCCCTGCAGCCGGTGCGGCTTCCGAGCGAGTCCGGCAAAGTATTCCATTTTCTTGAGGCGAACGGCCTCCCGCTCCGCGTCGGCCGCCGTGCGTTCCGTAATTGAGAGGTGTTCACACGTCGAGGCGAGGTCAACGGATCGAAGCGGTTTTCCCCGGTGGCGAGGCAACATCGCCGCGAACGAGCGATGCACGAGCAAATCCGCATAACGGCGAATTGGGCTGGTGAAATGGGTATAATCGGTTTTGGCGAGGCCGTAATGGCCGAGCGCATCGGGCGAGTAAGCCGCTCTGCGCAGACTTCGCAACAGGCCGATTTTCAATGCTGCCTCCTCGGGCCTTCCGAGGACCATTTTCAAAAAGCGCTGCATTTCGCGCCGTTGCGAAAGATCGCCTACCTCGATCCCGTACGACCGGATCTGGTCCCGATAATCAAGGAGCCTTTGGGCGTCCGGTTCCTCATGAATCCGGTAGACGGATGGAATCAATCGTTCTCTCGTTTGCTTGGCGACCAATTCGTTCGCCAGGAGCATGAACTCCTCGATAAGCTGATGCGAAATATCGTTTTCCTCGCGCAGCAGCCCGACCGCTCTTCCTTCCCCATCCAGCACTACGCGCACTTCAGGCATATCCAGTTCCAGGGCACCCTGCTTGAAACGCCGCTCTCTTAGAATCGCGGCGAGCCGCCAGGCACGATGGATATCACCTTCGATCGGAGTCGCGGGCGCCCGCTGCAAAATGGCCAGCGCTTCGCGGTAGGTTAGCCGGGCAACACTCCGAATCACCGTGGCGGCAAATCGATACGATTTGATCCGGCCGACCCGATCAAACTCCACAAAAACCGATTTTGTTAGATGGGCCTCGTTCGGCCTCAGGCTGCAAACTATGTTCGACAATCGTTCCGGCAGCATCGGCAATACACGGTCTGGAAGATACACGCTATTGCCCCGACGCATTGCTTCACGATCGAGTGCGGCGCCCGGCTTCACGTAATGCGAAACATCCGCGATATGAATGCCGACGCTCCATCCACCGTCCGCATCGGTGACATGCACAGCGTCGTCAAAGTCCCGGGCATTTTCCGGATCGATCGTGAATACAGGCAAGGATCGCAAGTCCTCGCGGGCACGCAGTTCCTTTTCCGGAATTTCGAGCGGGATCCGGTCCGCTTCTTGCAGAACCGCCTCCGGGAAGGCGACCGGAAGATCATGCTTCCGAATGATCGAGAGGATATCAACACCCGGCTGCTGCGCGGGACCAAGGACCTCGATGATCTCGCCTTCGGGATTGAGGTGTCGATGTTCCCAGAGGTCCAATCGGACGACCACCTTGTCATTCACCTCCGGTGTGCGCGGCATCTGACCGGACTGCACCGTCACATAAATATCGTGCACCAGAGCTGGTTCGTCCGGGACGACGTAATAGAAATTCTTCGAGCGCTGGAGCGTCCCAACGATCGTCTGGTTGGTTCTGACCAGAATTTTGATCACCCGGCCTTCTCGATTCGCACGATGCCGCCCGCCGCGCTCCGGAAGGACACGATCTCGAATAATCCTGGCAACCACACGATCCTTATGCATCGCCGTGCCCTGGTTCTCTGCCGAGACATAAAGATCTCCGAGACCGTCGCCGGATTCATTGAGCAGGTACCCGAACCCGTCTGGGTTCACTTGCAACACCCCAACCATTAAATCCGCTTCTTTCGGCAAGACGTAACGGTCTTTGCGGATCCGGGTAATTTTCCCCGCTGTCTCCAGATCATTCAGGAGCCGCCGGAACCTCGATCGCTCGTTGAGCGGTATCTGCAGCTCCTTGGCGAGCTCGGTCTTGTTGAGAGGTTGATAACGCGGCGATCTGAGAAGTTCGAGCAACCGTTGTTCGGGCGATTTTTTTTGGCGGGAACCCATGTGTCCTAAGGCGTAGACATTAAAGGTGTTCTGCCGCTAAGTCCATTGTTCTGAGTTGCAGACCCCATCAGATGCGCTACTATCGTTGCCGACCCATCTTCCCGGTGCGGCCATCGATCAACCGGCGTTTTTGGGGATGACGGCGATGCGGGTGTAGTTCAATGGTAGAACGTGAGCTTCCCAAGCTCAACACGGGGGTTCGATTCCCCTCACCCGCTCCAAAACGCTCTTCGATAGTAACTTACGAAGGATGAATGTTCGTAAAAGATGCCAAACTCGGAATAAGATCGTAATCTGTCGTTATCGTTCGTGATGACGATTCCGTCTTGACGTTCCCTAGCCCAAGGTGTTCAGAATGCCGTGGAACGGATCGAGACAACGCAACCGCCCAAATGAGTGAAATGGCAATATTTTCTGCGGTAATTTTCCTGGCCATCTCGTGCCTGCTACTGTGTTCGTGCTCCGACGTTGACCAACCGCCGTCACGTGAATCCCACTACTCGAATATCCCCGGATCGGGAGCTGTGAACTACTAGTCAACTGAGCACCTTTTCCAGGAACAAGAAAGTCTTCGCTGGAACCCGAGTAGTAGCCGCCTGGCTATGCACCGAGTCCATCTTGGAGTTCTTCGGTCGAGGCTCGTAATGCGAGCTCCAAAAGGCGTTTCGTCCACAGTTGCGGGAAGCGGTTTGGCATGAGCCCTTGCATTCGCGATAGGCTGAGCCTCAAAGAAATTGGGCAAGGTGATTCATCACAACGCTGTCGGCATCGCCATTCCTGGTTCTTTTCTGCAGGGCAAATCGCCCTCTTCCGGGAATTGCCTCGGACCAACTCAACCTTGATCAGGATCCTGACCCGTGTCAGTCTCGACTCCAAAACAAATGAAAATAGGAGGAAGAGATCTGTGGCGTTGAGCGTCCTGTTCGTCGGGGGTACCGGCCAAATATCGCTTACGTCTGTCCGTGAAGCGATTGCTGCCGGGTACAAGGTTACGGTATTTAATCGCGGAAAGTCGTCCATGGCCGATGTCCCGCCAGGCGTGACCAGTATCGTCGGGGATATCCACGACCGGGAATCTTACGCGAAGTTGGGTGGGTCCACATTCGACGTAGTTTGCGCCTTTATGGTCTTCCGGCCAGAACAGATCAGTCAAGATATCATAACCTTCTCTGGGAAAGTTGGGCAGTATATCTTCATTTCGTCCGCGTCAGCCTACCAGAAGCCGGCAAGACACTACATCATCACCGAAAAAACAGCTCTTGAGAATCCCTATTGGGAATACAGCCGCCACAAGATTGCCTGCGAACGCCTGTTGCAGGATCAAGGCAAGTTATCCTACACCATCGTACGTCCGAGCCATACGGTGAGGACTCGGCTTCCGATTCAGATCGGCGACCCGATGACCGGGGTCCGCCGCATGCTAGCTGGGAAATCCGTCCTGGTCGCTGGCGACGGCACTTCGCCCTGGACGTTGACCCGGGCCATCGACTTCTCCGTGCCGTTCGTTCGACTTTTCGGCAACCATCGAGCTCTCGGCGAGGATTTCCACATCACCAATGATCGCGCTTTCACTTGGGATCAGATCCATACGGCGATCGGGCGAGCCCTCGGCGTCGAGGCGAGAAACTTTCATGTGCCGACCGATACGCTGATCCGGTATAACCCCGAATGGACCGGCCCGCTCATCGGCGACAAGAAATGGACAGCGCTCTTCGACAATTCGAAGATCAAAAGCACCGTAGGTCAGTTCACCTGTTCTGAGGATTTGGATGAGATCCTGGCCGAGCCCATGGCCCGGGCGAAGCTGGACCTGAAGATGCCTCGCGACGACGGTCCTCCCAACCAGCTCGGTGGTGTCGCGGAGAACGCGGATACTC
>DATHPZ010000080.1:0-17087 GCA_035483355.1 Chthoniobacterales bacterium
CCTTATCCAAACAACGATAGAGCGCGTTCTTTTCGACCAGCGAAAAATCTTCATCCAACAGGTCTCCCATCGCGCTTTGCTCAAACCACTGCCGATGCAGCCGCCATTCGCTGCCCGGATCAATGAGTCCATAGCAGACCAAAGTTTGCAAAATATGCTGCCAGCTAGTCCCCTCCCGACTGTTGGCCAAACGCTTCGCCCAGAACTCATCCAGTTCCAGCTGCTCGTAAAGATGGCAGGCCAGCCAACAGGCTCCCCGCTGCCGAGGTCGATGCAGTTCCATCTCTTTGAGCCGTATTTGCACGCCAAAGCCGGCGGCGAAGTTCGGCAACTGCCGATCAGCCGGAAATAATGCCAAGGGCATGGTTCGCTCGGCTTTGTCATCGAAGATTTCGATCGTTCGACACCAACTTTCGTGCTGACTGTCGTTGATCTCTCCAAGGTAAAGCACTTGCCGTTGGACCATCTTGCCACGCCCGCAGCGCCGATTCTCCACCACACTCCAGTAGCGATGGTCTTTGCCGTCTTTGATCCGGGCATGGAACCTCAAGAACATTACGGCCACCGATTCTACTCTTAATCGTCCCGGTGTGAAGAGACTTGGTCTGCACTACAGACACTTTGGAACACCCCTTCCTTTATTGAAGCGCCTTCGCGGGCGATTCGCCCCGAAAAATAGCGCATTTTGGCGGCGAGTTAAGAAAGTAGGGCTAGAAGCGGTCTATGATTTGGGAAAACCGAATCGATAAAACCAACCGGGCGCCTCTTCCCGGCGTAATGGAAAACCGAGGACGAGGACGATTAGGGACGAGGAGGACGGGGTAGAGGGAAAGGCCGGAGGCCGAATCGTTCGAAGCGATCCGGGCGACGCAGCAATATCGACCCCGATTGGCCGGCACACTCGACATAGGCCGCAGCTTGGCTGCACCATTTAAACCTCGAGCACGACGACAAGGACGATTGGAGAACCGGAGAGCGCCGATGGCCCAACCGGATGACCGTCAAAGAAACCCAACCCCAATCCTCTTTGTTTCCTTTGCTGCCTTCTGTTCAAATCCTCTTCGCTGCCTTCTGTTAAGCATCGTTCGAAGCGATCCGGGCGGCGCAGCAATATCGACCCCGAATTGGCCGGCACACCGGCATAAGCCGCTGCATTTGGCTACGCCAATTAAACCTCGAGGACGACGACGATTGGAGAACCGGAGAGCGCCGGGGGCCCTACCGGATGACCGTCAAAGAAACCCAACCGCAATCCCCTTTGTTTCCTTTGCTGCCTTCTGTTCAAATCCTCTTCGCTGCCTTCTGTTGACCCGCGAGCGGGCTTGCACAGAATGGCTGCGTATGCCACTTTCAACGTCCACATGGTCGCTCGCAAGCTATGGATCTACGTTCTGTCGTTACTCTGCTTCGGATTACGCACGGCAGCTCCTGCGGCGGAATTTCAGGGAGTACCCCTTCCGGAAGGCACGAGTATCGTATTGTCGGTTGCCGCCGAAGGTGTGCAGATCTACGAAAGCAAACCCAGTTCTGCCGGAGCTTACGAGTGGGCGCTCAAGGCGCCGGAGGCCGAACTGAAGAGCTTGACCGGCGAAGTTCTCGGAAAACACTACGGCGGACCGGGCTGGTCTCTGAACGACGGGAGCCAACTCGTGGGGAGTTTGCCGCCGGTCAAAGCAGTAAGCGCACCGGATGGCCGGAATATCCCATGGTTGTTAGTGGCCGCAAAATCCAGGTCTGGTGCCGGTCTCTTGAGCAAAGTCGACTATGTGGTTCGGATCGCGACGGCGGGCGGCGTCGCTCCAGAGGAAGCGCCGAAAAGTCAGACCGACACCGTCAGAGTGAACTATCGCGCGATTTACCTGTTTTTGCGCAAACAGTAACCTTGGGGCCGTGTGCCCCTTTCCTCAAATCTCAAAATCCGTGGCTACGCTCGCTCGGCTTTTGAGTTCAAAGCCTCAAAGCCGTTCTCCTTAAACTTTGACCCGCTCGATTTGCGCCCCAAGTTCACCAAGCTTTTCATCGATCATCTCGTACCCGCGATCGATGTGGTAGACGCGGTTGATTTCTGTCGTTCCGTCGGCGAGCAATCCTGCCAGAATCAAGGCGGCCGAAGCCCGGAGATCGCTCGCCATCACCGGCGCTCCGCTCAAATTGTCCACGCCCCGAATCTTTGCGGTAGCGCCGTCCAGCTCAATTGTCGCCCCCATCCGTTTCAACTCGGAAACATGCATGAAACGCTGCGGGAAAATGTTTTCTGTTACCGAGCTCTCTCCGGCGGTAGTCGAGAGCAAGGCGCACATCTGCGCCTGCATATCCGTCGGAAACCCCGGGTAAGGCTGGGTCTTCAGATTCAATGATTTCGGGGTTCCGTTGGCGCGAATTACGAGCGAACCGTTGGTTCCACTGACCCGAAATCCAGAAGTCTGCAACGCATCGGTAACCGCAGTCAAATGATCGGCTCTCACGCGGTTGACGGTGATCTCCCTGCCGGCAATCGCGCCGGCAATGAGAAATGTTCCCGCCTCAATCCGATCCGGGATGACTTCGTGTTCCGTACCATGCAATTCCTTGACCCCTTCAATCACCATTCGAGTCGTCCCAGCCCCTTCGATTTTTGCCCCCATCTTGTTGAGAAAATTCGCCAGGTCGACCACCTCCGGCTCGCACGCGGCATCCTCGATGACGGTTGTGCCATCGGCAAGAACCGCAGCCATCATGATGTTATCGGTTCCCAGGACCGTCGTACCGAACTTCCCTTTGAGCGAAATTGTCGCTCCGCGCAGGGATGAAGCGAATACTTTGACGTTTCCCCCTTGGACACGAACGGCGGCGCCCAACGCCTGAAAACCGCGTAGATGCAAATCGATCGGCCGGTCTCCAATGACGCATCCTCCAGGCAGCGAAACGGTGGCCTCTTTTTCTCGGCCAAGGAGCGGTCCCAGCACGCAAACCGATGCCCGCATCTTTCGAACGATTTCGTACGGCGCCACGCTGTTCACCTTTTCAGCCTTCACCGTCACAATCCCGCTCGCCCGCTCCACATCGGCACCCAGATGCGCCAAAATCTGCAACATATAATGGACGTCGCTGAGGTCAGGCACACGCTGGATCACGCAACTCTCCTTCGTCAGAAGCGTTGCCGCCAGAATTGGCAAGGCCGAGTTTTTCGACCCGCTGATTTTGACCGATCCTGCCAAAGGATGCCCCCCACGAATGATGATTTTATCCATACCTTGCGATGAGAAGCCGTTCGACTCCTTGGTAATCCTTCCTAATTGACATGTCGCGATAATTCTGATCCGCCAAAAAACCCAAAACCCGCTGCGCCTGCCCATGCCCGAGCTCAAGGGCGATCATCCCGTTCGACGCGATCTTGCCAGGAACTGATTCAATCAGCCTTTTCACAATCGTCAATCCATCTTTGCCTCCGTCCAGAGCAAGCGCAGGATCGAATTTTACCTCGCGTTGCAACGTGTCCAGTTCCGCCGTCGGAATGTAGGGCAGATTCGCCACGATCCAGTGGAAAGGGCCTTCCATCTGATCGAGCAGATCCGAACGGCGGAATATAATCCGGTCCGACACGCCCAGGCGCTCGGCATTCTCCCGAGCCAGGGCGAGCGCATCCTCCGAGAGATCGACCGCAAAGACCTCAAGTCCCGGCCGCTCCAACGCAAGGGTGATCGCCAGGACCCCGCTCCCGGTCCCAATATCCACCAGCCGATTTGCGGACCCATTACAGGTCGCGAACTCCCGGAGCATCGTTTCGACAAGGAGTTCTGTTTCCGAACGGGGAATCAGAGCTCGACGATCGATCTTGAACGTGCGACCAAAAAAATCCCAGTGACCCAGAAGATGTTGCAACGGCTCGCCCTCCGCCCGTCTCCGTACCTTTTCCCGCAAGGGCTCCAGCTCTCGCTCGGACAGGGAACGATCAAATTCAAGATAGAGCTCGATCCGCTTCTTCCCGAGGGTGTCCGCCAAAAGATGCTCGATGTTCAATCGAGGCTGTTCCACCCCTTTTTTGCCAAAATAGGCTGTCGTTATTTGCAAGAGTTCAAGAACGGTCATGGCCGGTTGCCAGTTCTCAGTTGCCAGTTCTCAGTTGTCAGTTGGAGCGTTGAAGTAAAATTATGTCTGTTGTCTCTGGAATCGCCGCATATTCGATGGATTTTATGCAATCGGCGACCTTCGAACTCCAGGAAACCGGCAACGGACAATTGAGAACTGGCAACTGAGAACCGACAACTGACAACCTCCCCTAGGCCAGTGTCGGTTCGAGTCCCGCTTCTCTCAGCCGCTGCTCCATATCGCTTGCCTGCAATGCATTCACCATCTCGTCCAGCTGCCCCTCCATAAAAAGATCCAGATTGTAAAGAGTCAGGCCAATCCGGTGATCGGTAACGCGATTTTGCGGAAAATTGTAGGTCCGAATCTTTTCCCCTCTTCCTCCCGATCCGATCAAACTACGCCGGTGCGCCGAATATTTTTCCGCTTCCTCAAGCTGCTTTTCCTCGAGCAATCGGGAACGAAGGATGGCCAGGGCTTTCTCCTTGTTCTTCTGTTGGCTGCGACCATCCTGGCAGCGGACGATTTTGCCCGTGGGAATGTGCAGGACCTGAACCGCGGAATCCGTCGTGTTCACTCCCTGGCCGCCAGGCCCACCAGCACGGCTCACCTCAATGCGAATATCTTCGGGCCGGATTTCAATATCGACTTCTTCGGCTTCTGGAAGCACAGCCACGGTCGCGGTCGAAGTGTGGATACGGCCTTGAGCTTCAGTCACCGGGACACGCTGCACACGATGAACACCGCTTTCGTATCGCATTACTCGAAAGACGGACTGCCCGCTCAGCTGGAAAATAATTTCCTTGAAACCACCCAGCTCAGATGCGCTGCTTTCCAACTCCTCGACTTTGAATCCATGCCCCTCCGCATATCTGGAGTACATCCGATAAAGATCCGCCGCGAATAGAGCCGCTTCGTTTCCGCCTGTCCCAGCTCGAATTTCCATGATCGCATCGCGATCCTCGTGAGGCTCCGGAGGCAGAAGCGAGTATTGAATCGACTTGACGAGCCTGGCGACCCGATCTTCCAGGATCGGAATTTCGGCCTGGGCCAATTCTGCGAAATCCGCATCGGATCCACTGGCCATTCCCCGATTTTCTTCCAACTCGCGGATGCTTTTCTCCAGTCGATCCCAATCTTCCAGAAGCGATTTCAGCCCTGAATGTTCACGCAGAACTTCCCTCGCCCGTTTTGGATTCTCGAAAAGCGAAGAGGACGCGACCTGTTTCTCAAGCTCGTAAAATCGTCCACGCTTCTGCTCAATTAGAGGCCCAAAATCCATAAAAAAGCAAAACGGTGAAAGCGCGGCACACGCTTGTCACCGTTTCAACACCAGATCTCAAAAGCTACTTCGACTTGCCCTTGCCCATCAAAGTCTTACCGTAGCGGCGAGCAAATTTTTCGACACGACCGGCCGTGTCGACGAACTTCTGTTCACCAGTGAAAAAGGGATGGCAGGCGGCGCATATACCGATCTTGATATCGCGACGAGTCGACCGGGTGCGGTAGACAGCGCCACAAGCGCAAGCGATCGTCGTCTCTACGTAGTTTGGATGGATATCAGCCTTCATGTCTTTAAAAAGTAAAAAGAGTTGAAAGCTATCATAATGTTCAGTTGACGCAAGTGAAACAAAGGCTCTTCGACGGTTTCTGGAAGCAGGTTCTAAAAAGGAGAAGCCGGCAGACGGCGATTTTCTCAGACGATTGCTCCGTTTTGCGAACATTTCAGAATGTCGAAGAAGAACGCGCTGCGTGGCGAAGCCGGCTATCGGCGTTTTCAATGGGCGATTGCATCGTTGCTGCCATCGGAAACGTTCCCAGCTGGCCGGCGTTCCTCTTGGCATGCTGGGATCGAGAACTCGTCGTCGCGCCGATCGAGGCGGATCTCCAGGCGGCCGAACTCGATAGGATCCTGGAGTTCACCCAGGCACAAGGATTAGTTCGGGCGACGGAGATCCAGTGTTTCGATTGTTCGCCCATTCACTGGGAAGGCCCAACACCCGATCTTCTCAAGATTACTTCCGGCACCACCGGCGCGCCGAGAGCCGTGCGATTCCGCGAAACACAACTCCTCGCCGACTGCCGAAATATCTGTGCCACGATGGGCATTCGTCCGGATGACGTCAATTTCGGGGTCATACCTTTTTCTCATTCCTATGGGTTCAGTAATCTTATCGCTCCCCTCCTCTATCAGGGAACCCGTCTGCTTTGTTCAACGGATCGAATGCCGCGAGCGGTTTACAACCATCTGCAGAGCTGCGGAGCGACAGTCTTTCCTGGAACACCGGCACTATTTCAGGCACTGAGCTCCTTGTCAGACGTCGGCGAACCTCTCAGCATTCGCCTCTGCATTTCGGCGGGCGCTCCGTTAGCCCCCGAAATTGCTCGCCAATTCCACCGCAGGTTCGGGCTGAAGATCCACAGCTTTTATGGCTCCTCGGAGTGTGGCGGCATCGCTTACGATCGCAGTGAGGATCCCGAGAGGCCGAGCGGCTTTGTCGGCAACCCATTGGACGGGGTCCAGGTGAGCAAAATCGACGACGATCGCATCGCAGTGCGTGGCCCGAACGTTGCCGATGGCTATTTCCCGAATTCCGACACCAGCGCTCTCGACGGGATGCAATTCGTCCCGGGGGATATCATTGAATGGTCAAATCTGGGAATGCAGCTCATCGGTCGCGTTTCAGATTTTGTCAATATCGCAGGAAAGAAGGTCCACCCAGCCATCATCGAAGAGCATCTCCGTAAACTGCCGGGTGTTATCGATGCCATCGTCTTTGGAATTCCGTCAGCGACTCGCAATGAAGAATTAGTCGCTTATGTCGTGGCTTCGAACGCCGTTTCCCGTCAGTTGCTCGAAACCCATTGTCGCGAAGGTCTCAGCGGCTGGCAGGTTCCTCGAGAGTTTCAAATCGTGCCCGAACTTCCGTTTAATCAGCGCGGCAAAATCAATCGATCTGAACTATCCAGGATGCACGAATCCAAGCCAGGAAAAGTCTGACCAATTTCCAGGCCACCCCTTTGAGTCGAAATCCTGACCCAACACCCGTCTTCAGGGCACCGAACCTCTACGGAGTGTCATCAAAATCAACGTCGAGGTCACCCTTCTACTTTTCGTTCACACGAAAATTACTGAACGAGTAGGTAGCCGGGTTAGCGGATAGGCTTGAGACCGTCAACCGTCCTGGATTTGCTCCATCTGTGGTGTGGAAAATGACGCTGCAATCTGTCCATTGATCGGAAATTTGCAGGGTTGTCCCCTCTGCAACGGAGGCTTGATTTCCATCCATCTTTTCAGGAACGAAATAAATGAACTGTGAGGGTACACTTTTCGCCTGAAATTTTACTTCGTACGTTTTGCCCGGCTCGAAGTTGACATTGGGGGCCCGCAACTCAACGCTCCAGAACTCCATTCCTGTCTTGGAAACCACCGCCGTTACTGCCGGCTGGCCATCAGGTCCCTCCGTATTGACGGCTGCGTGGGCCTCTGCGCCTTGAATCGCTTCCAGATGAAAACGATCCACCTCGATCTTGGTTTCCTGGCCATGGGTCAACCGCGCTGAGAGCAAAGAAAGCGTCACCAGCAATCCCGCAAAAGATCTCATTGAGTTTGCATTCTCGTCGGTATTTGCGCCGGATTCAACTCTCCAGCCAGATGGCCTGCCGGCAAACCGGAAAACGTCGATGACCAAATCGTTGCCAGTCGGCTGCCGATGCCAATTGGCGGATCTCAGAAAACGAAAACGCACGGCGAAACGAAAGCCGTGCGTCAAAACGCGTCATCGGTTCGCGAAAGGCGCAAGTGGTTAATAGATAGATACCGGCGATCCCGAAATCACTCCGTTCCAGATCCGCGACCAGGACCCCTCTCCGGGCCGCAGACCGTGCCTGCTGCAGCAGCCGAATCGCGGCATCGTCTGCAAAATGATGCAGCGCGAGCGAACAAAACACGAAATCAACCGGACTTGCCAGGGCGAAGTTGAGTACATCCGAGACAGCAAAAGTTATCTCGGGATACAAGTGAGAATGCTCCATCGCCAATTCGAGAGTGGCCGGCTGGAAATCAACTGCGGTAATTTGTGCGCTGACATCGTTCGCACGGCACCAGTCGACGATGCAACGGGGGATATCGCCAAAACCGGTACACAAATCGATCGCGGTTACGGAACTCCCCGGGCGCAACCAGCGGCGGAGGAAATACCTAACCAGTCTGTAGCTCCCGAAGTATCGATTCAGCCGTTGAAGATTCTCGAGGTCAACCAGCAGCTCCGATGATACGGCCTGCGGACGATCCATCATTTCGACAATCGCATCATCAAAGATCCGCGTGGGAACGAGTAAATTGGTACACATAGTTGGAGAGCATGTCGGCGTAGTTATAGGCCAACCCTCTCCGGATTGCCCGGCTATGGCGAGGACAGAGCGGACGCCGAGACGTTCCCCTTCAATGCCAGCAAAGCGAGCATTCGGCCAGTTCGGCCTTTCTCCTTCCGGTACGAATAATATCTTTCCAGATCCGCAGCGGTATTTTCTTGCGAATCGAATACGCGGCTGACGCCGGAACGCTTGAGATTCCGCACGATATCAGCGGCGAAATCGACTTCATAGTCGGGCGGCCGGATACATGGGCTAAGCTGGGCCACAAGGTCGGCCGGTTCCGTGCCAAACTCGGTCGCCATCTTTTGCACCGCCGCATCAACGATATTCAATTCGGTTCCCTTCTTTCCCGAATGTACCAAGCCGATGGCGCATTGCTCAGGGTCGACTAAAAACACCGCGCAACAATCGGCCACCGTTATCCCGAGTAAGACCTCCGGATCACGTGTGATCAAAGCATCGACCTGCTTGCTCTTCGCGGCCGAATCAACCGTAACGACGGCAACGGAATTGCCATGGACTTGTTCGGCGAGGCGCAATTGTCGTGTGCCAAAGCTCCGTCGTGCTATTTCGTGGAACCCGTCCAACCTCTGCAACGCGACCTCCCGATCCGCGCGAACGTCAAGCCCCGGCACTCTGAGAACAAAACCATGCAGAACATTTTCCAACGCCTCAAGGGCGGGAAACCGTTCAACAGGCGGGTTCGTGTCCTGTCCCCCTAATCATTGGTCGTTTGCACCTTACCCTCCGGCGGCATCAGAGATTGACGTCTTGATTTCTGGGTCGCCGGTTTTCCCGGATCCAGTGGTGAATCATACCGCGAACGAGCTGCTTTCGCAGCCTCAGTCGCAGTCAACGTGGACGGGCGCGCCACATCATTATCAAACATGTCGTTGTACTTCGTCTCGGTCGCCGTCGCCTGCTGGAACGCGGCAACTGCTGAGACATAAGAAAATTCCGCCTGGACAAGATTGGAGCGTGCCGTGGTCAACTGCTGTTGAGCATTCAAAACGTCGAGCTGAGTGCCGGTCCCGGCGGCGAGACGCTCGTCGGCCAGACGCAACGCCTCGAGGTTGACGTTCACACCCGTCACAGCGCTATCCACCGTCTGCGCGCCTTGCCGCAGGTTGCTCACCGCAGTGGCAACTTCCAGTTCGACTTGCCGTACCGAATCATCGTAGTTTACCTTCGCCTGCTCCAATTGTGCTCGTGCCTGCTTCACTTTTCCGTAGGTCAGAAAACCGTCGAATACGTTCCAGGAACCCTGCAGACCCAGGAACCATCCCTGCAAGGTGCGGGTGAGATTATTGGTCGTCGGATTGCTCTGTTGCTCCAGCCCGACGTCCGCAGTGATGGTTGGCTTCCAACCGGCCGCTTGGACGGTAATGTTTTCCACATTCGCAAGAATGCTCGACCTTTGCGCTTTGAGAAACGGCCGATTCGCGCGCGCGGCAATCAGCGCGGAGCCTAGATCGTACTGAATCGGGTTAAAGGTAAGTTCTCCGGCTACCGGCAAAGGATTGTCGGTCGTATACTGCATATCCGCCGGGATTCCAAGAGTCCGCGCCAGCGTCAGTTGAGAGATGCGATAATTGTTCCGGGCCGCGATCAGCTGCGGGATCTGATTTTCCAGTGTACCTTCGGCTTGGAGCACGTTGAATTGCGGAACGGTCCCTGCCTCATAGCGGCTCTTCTGGTCTTCCAATTGGCTTTGGAGGAGATTCACCGATTCTTCCTGAACCTGCACTAACGCTTTATCGAGCAGGATTTGATAGAATTGGGTGCGCACGGTCTCGACGACAGTGTCGATCGTGTCGCGCAAGGTGTAGTAAGCCTGGTCTTCGTTGATCCGCGCCGCTCGGCGCGATGCAATCGTCGCACCGCCGTCATAGATCAGTTGGGATGCAGTCAACGTAACCTGCCAGGTTTCTAGTGCCGTGGTAGAGGTGGTCGCTCCACTTGGTATCGGTTGGGCGTTATTCGCTCCGGTAGCCGGATTGACAACCAAGTTCTGGCCGCTCGGTACCGCCAGGAGATCGAAAGGTAACTTGCCCGAAGAAACCGACGGGTTCAAACCGCTGTCGGTCTGCGAATAATTGGCAGCCATGGTCAGCTGCGGCAGCAGCTTGGCCTGCGCCTGGTAAACAAGCCCTTTCTGCGCCTTGAGTTGTTGGATTTGCTCCAGGATCGAGGGATTCTGCCTCAGCGCGAGCTGCACAGCTTCGATGATCGTTAACGGATGACTGCGGAAACCAACAGTCGACTCGCCGGCAATTAAAGTGCAGGACATCCCCGCGACGGCTAAGGCAAACACCAGAAGTCTCATTATTTTTTTGGCAGTTTATCGGAACAATCTGCGATCTTGCGATAGATCTGAAGCCAGGCCCTTCCTTCTTCGGCCGTCAGGTATTCACGCAAGAGTGTCATAATCTTGTTCACCATGTCTCTACGAATTTCAGCGACAAGACCAGCACCTTTCTGGGTAATTTTTACCATCACCTTACGACGGTCATCCAAGGCATGGGAACGCTGAACATACCCGAGCTTTTCAAGTCGATCGACGAGACCGGTCGCCGCCGCCGTGGTATGACCCATTTTCGAAGCGATTCCCGACATCGTGATCACTTCCTGTTTGTCCAGACACCCGAGCAAAAAATATTGCGGAAAAGAAACGCTTCCATGACCCAGTTCCTCCGACAGATTATGCAGAAATTTTCGCTGCATATGCATGACAATTTCTGCCAGCTCTTCTGCGGCGACTTGCAAATCAAAATCAGAGCGTTGCCCGGTCGAGCGTTGCTCGGTCGTAAACATAGACAATATAAAAAATCAACAGAGTTAAGCTTCTCTCGCCATGAGTAAAGCATAGACCCTTTGGTTTGCAACTAGCGCATCGTCTCATAAGTGGGAGGCAAACCGCCGTCGCGATTTGGCCGATTTTCAAGGCGCGAGCGACGAGCATACTGAGATCCTTACGTGAGGAACGAGCCCGGCGGCCGCCGGACGGAAAATCGGCCAAAGCGCCATCGGCCCTTCCGCTCTCGGCGCATTTGATGGGCACGCTGGTCTTTGGATTCCTTACGCTCAAAGTGAAACAGAGGGATGGCTTGCTGCGCGGCGAAGCTCTTAACTTCAGCAATGAATTTTCCGGTGATCTGCCCCGAGTAGCGCTGGCGAGGCGATCGGTTGTCCACGCTCCTGGCAGAGGAATCCGACCAATCCGGGGCCACGTTAGAGCTGAGGCACGTAACCGTTTAGGTAGAGTCGATCGATCGATTCCAGTTCCAGAGCGATATGGCCCTCAAGCAGGTCGCGCAACTTCGGAAGAGTCCTCATGAGTCAGGCTATAGGCCACTGGTCAGTTTGCGGTCAACCCCAACACCCCAACGCCCCAATACTCCAGTTCGGTTCGAAATCGTCGTTTGCACGTGGTCCCTTTTTGGGTGAGGAATGCCTGTTCAGATAGTTTCCAGGTCGGCTAAATTCCTGTTCAAAGCGAAGCACTATGGCATACAAAACCGTACAGGCACCCAGTGGGGGCAAAATCACCATTCAAAACGGCCGGATCCAGTGCCCGGACAATCCAGTTATTCCATTCATCCGAGGCGACGGCACCGGGCCAGACATTTGGGCGGCGAGCGAACGCGTGTTCGACGCGGCAGTTGAAAAGGCGTACCAGGGTTCCAGGAAGATCGCCTGGTTTGAAGTTTTCGCGGGCGAAACGGCAAAAAATCGTTTCGATGATTGGTTGCCGGAAGACACCGTCTCCGCTTTCAGGGATTATCTCGTAGGAATTAAGGGACCGCTCACAACGCCCGTTGGAGGAGGGATCCGCTCGCTGAACGTGGCGTTGCGCCAACTCCTGGATTTGTACGTTTGTCTGCGACCGGTTCAGTATTTTAAAGGTGTCCCGTCGCCTGTCAAAAATCCTGAAAAAGTCGACATGGTGATCTTCCGGGAAAACACCGAAGACATTTACGCCGGAATCGAGTTTCGCGCCGGCTCTCCGGAGTCGCAACGTTTCTTGAAACTGTTTGAGCAAGAGTTTCCCAAAGAATTTTCCAAGATTCGTTTCGGAACCGAAAAAGCCACGAAAGATTTCCTGTCCGCCGAGCCGGCGATTGGAAGTCCGGAAGTTGAAGTTGGAATTGGGATCAAACCGGTGAGCCATCTCGGGTCCAATCGCCTGATTGCCGCAGCTATTCGATACGCGATCGCCAACAAGAAAAAATCCGTGACGTTCGTGCACAAGGGGAACATCATGAAGTTTACCGAGGGGAGCTTTCGAGATTGGGGGTACGAGCTTGCCGACTCTCTTTTTGGCAACGAAACGTACTCCTGGTCGAAATGGGAACGGACTAAGAAGGAGAAAGGCGAAAAAAGCGCCAACGAGGAGATGAAGTCGGCGTTGGCCGATGGCAAGATCCTCATCAAAGACGCGATCGCCGATATCACTTTGCAACAGGTTCTGACACGCCCCGAAGATTTTGACGTGATCGCGACGCTCAACCTGAATGGCGATTATCTTTCGGACGCTCTGGCCGCTCAGGTCGGTGGGATTGGTATTGCACCCGGCGGTAACATCAATTACCACACCGGCCACGCGATTTTCGAAGCGACCCACGGTACCGCGCCCAAGTATGCGAATCTCGATAGGGTCAATCCAGGCTCAGTGGTCCTGTCGGGAGAAATGATGTTAAGACATCTCGGTTGGACGGAAGCAGCGGACCTGGTCATCAAGGGACTGAACGAGGCCATCGGGAGTAAAAGAGTCACCTACGACTTTGCCCGCTTGATGGAAGGGGCCACAGAAATTAAATGCTCGGAATTCGGAGACAACATTATCAGCCACATGGCATGAGGACGGTGTCGGCGTCTCAGCATAGTGTCCCGCTTTCCTCGTGGTAGATCCTGAGAATTTCGGCCAGGACAAGCGCATCTGTTTGCGGAGCCGGGAAAAATTTTCTTTACCCGCGCCTTGGCAGCTTCGTCAGGTTAAGCGATTTCTTTGGGTTGTTTCTCCGGCCCGAAGGGCCGAGTTCGGACATTCTGAGCTATTTAGGCCGAGGGGTAAGGCGAGACGCCTTACTTACTGCTGCGGGCTAACCGGAAGAGGGTAAGGCGGGACGCACCAGTTACGGCGGATAGGTGGGACAAACTGGGACAGAAGGGGTGATCAAACACCCCGTTCGCCGGCAGTCGTAAGTAAGGCGTCTCGCCTTACCTTCCGGGTTGAAACCCTGAGCCGAGTTTCTTGCCAAAACCGGGTAAGACAAATTCGCCATTCTTTTTAATCTCTTTTGTAGGCGAGCGCGCAGCCTGGCGTTAGGTGGCGATTTCGATTTCGTCCTTTGTCGAGATATCGTCGTGAAAAAAGATATTCTTCTGACGATCCCACACATAGCGATGGAGCAGAACTTTGAGCGTCGCAGTTAAAGGAATCGCCAGGACCGCTCCGAGCAGGCCCCCAAGAACGAGTGTCCACAGAAAGACAGACATGATAACCGTCATTGGGTGAAGCCCGACCGAATTTCCAACAATCCGAGGCGTTGTCACTAGACCGTCGATCTGAGCGACGATCAAAAAGAAAATAATCGTCACCCACAACGGGTGGGCCCAGTCATTAAATTGGACAAACGCGATCAGGATCGCAGGGATATAACATACGATGTAGCCGACATAAGGAATGATCCCAAAGAACGCGAAGACCAGCCCGATCAGAAATCCGAACTGCAGGCCCATAATCGAGAGGCCGATCGCGAGCAGGATCCCGTTGATCACAGCCACCACCAGTTGGCCGCGAAAAAAATTGATGAGATATCCGTTGATGTCCGTCAGGACCGTGACCACCTCATCCTTGAATTCCGAACGACGGAGCGGCAGGTAATTGCTCCAGGATTCCGCAATTCGCGGGCTCTCTTTTAGAAAGAAAAAGAGATAAATGGGGACAATCAGTAAACCGAACATGAAACCGAACACGCCGAAAACACCGGTCAGGCTAGACTGGAAAAAGGTCGACGCACGTTGCACCAGGGAGGGCAGCTGATCCTGCAAATACTGCAGCGATTGCTGAACGTAGAAGTTGTTTTGATAGCGCGCGAGAGCTCCCTTCTGGTTGTCGCCGCTTGGACCCAGCGCCGGTATTGGTGTTGGCTCCGGTTTTAGTTCCGGCGTTACGGAGGGGGACGGTTTGCCGCCCAGTTGCGGGAGTTTCTCCAGGTTTTGCTCGAGAAAACCGTCGATGGCGTTCCACCCCCGTTCCACATATCCGGGAAGGGCCGAAGAAAACTTAATGCTTTCGGTGTAGATCGAGGGAACGACTCCTACGACCAAGAGTGCTGCACCCAGGACAAATGCTCCAAAGACGGTAACAACCGCCAGGAGCCGAGGCACCCTTTTCCGGGAAAGCCAACTGACAACCGGCTCCAGTAAATAAGCAAACACCCCCGCCACGGCGACCGGCAAAAGGAGAGGCTGAAGAAAGGCCAGAATCCGCGTGGCGACGTACAACGTGAAGACAACGATCGCGGCAATCACCAGCAAGGAAAGCGAGGTGATCGCGTTCCACATCAACTTTCTCTGCCAGGTAGTCGGATACAAGATTGGCAGAAAGATGGTTAGGACACTCGCAGGTTGCAACGAAAAAGCGCGTCAGAGCCTTCAAGACCTGAAACCGGGGCGGGACGCTTCCGCTAGACCTGTATTTAAACGGATACCCAGGTAGAATGTCTGACCTGAACATCGATATATGACAACTTCGACTGAAGCGATCACTGAGGAAGTAAAAAGCAATGCTCAATGGGTACACGCAGTGCAGAATGAAATCTCTCGGGTGATTGTCGGTCAGAAATATCTGATCGACCGGCTCCTGGTCGGGCTGCTGACCAACGGCCACGTCCTCCTGGAGGGTGTCCCCGGTTTGGCAAAAACCTTGGCCGTCAAAACGCTGGCTTCCTGTGTCGACACGGAATTTCGGCGCCTTCAATTCACGCCGGACCTATTACCTGCGGATATCATCGGGACGATGATCTACAATCCGCGTGACGGAGAATTCCGAGCGAAACTCGGACCGATCTTTTCCAACCTGATTTTGGCAGACGAAATCAATCGCGCTCCCGCAAAGGTGCAAAGCGCCCTGCTCGAAGCGATGCAGGAACGGAAGATCACGATCAGTGACCAGACCTATCCTCTGTCGGACCCGTTTCTTGTGCTCGCTACGCAGAATCCACTTGAACAGGAGGGCACCTACCAGCTGCCGGAAGCTCAACTGGACCGGTTCATGTTAAAACTCAACATTGGGTACCCATCCAAGGCCGAGGAACGCAAGATCCTGGATCTCATGGGCACTTCGGCGCCGGATCTCTCCGTTCACAAGGTCGCATCCGTAGATGAAATCATTCGCGCACGCGATATTGTAAATCGCATTTTTATCGATGACCGGGTGAAAGATTACATTGTCGATATCGTCTGGGCGACCCGTCGTCCGGAAGAATACCATCTTGGAATGGAAGGGTTGATCCGGTATGGGGCTTCTCCACGCGCAACCATCAACCTGACTCTCGCGTCCCGCGCCCACGCATTCCTGAACGGAAGAGGGTACGTCACTCCGCAGGATATTAAATCAGTTGGCCTCGATGTTCTGCGGCACCGGGTGATTGTCAGTTATGAGGCCGAGGCCGAAGAGATTACGAGCGAAACGGTTATTCAAAGAATTTTTTCCGGACTTCCCGTCCCATAATTCAATCCATGCAGTCCGTTCCTGAGATCCTGAAAAAAATCCGCAAATTGGAACTTCGTACCCGTCGTTTCGTGGAAACCGCTTTCGCCGGCCAATACCACAGCGTCTTTAAAGGACGCGGAATGAATTTTGATGAGTTCCGCCAGTACGATTTCGGCGATGAAGTTCGCTCGATCGATTGGAACGTCACAGCTCGGATGGGTGAACCTTACGTCCGGAAGTATGTCGAAGAACGCGAACTGACGGTCATCCTTTTAATCGATGTGAGTGCGTCGGGAAGCTATGGCAGCGTCAACGCCAGCAAGAGAGAGTTGGCGGCCGAAGTCGCTTGTTTGCTCGCATTTTGTGCAATTCGCAACAGCGATAAAGTCGGACTGATCCTGTTCACCGATCGGGTGGAGCTTTATATCGCACCTAGAAAAGGACGACTCCATATTCTGAGGCTGATCCGCGAAATTCTTTACTACGAACCAAAAGGAAAAGGAACAGATCTGAAGCAGCCGCTGGATTTTCTGAATCGCGTGACCACCAGACGAGCGGTGGTGTTTCTCCTGTCGGATTTTCAGGCAAAGAATTACGAAAAACCTTTGACCATTTGCAGCCGACGGCATGATTTGATCGCGATTCCAATCGAAGATCCGGGCGAACTATCGTTACCGAATATCGGCTTGGTCCTGGTCGAAGACCCGGAATCCGGCGCGACGTACGAGATCGATTCTGCCGATCGCCGCGTACGATCCCAGTTCAGCGAATTCGCCGAGCGGGAGCGAGTCGATCGAGAGGCATTGTTTCGTCGGAAAAGCATCGATTCCGTCCCGCTTCGCACCAATCAAGATTATTTTCCCGTGCTTCGCGCGTTCTTCATCCGAAGAGAAAACCGGCTCAGACGTCAATGATCTGGCTCTTT
>DATHPZ010000081.1:0-7873 GCA_035483355.1 Chthoniobacterales bacterium
CTCGAGGTTGCCATCGAGGAGTTGCGGCGTGTCGACAACGGTGAGCACCGCATCCAGTTGAAAGTCATTCCGAATTTCCGGCCACGCCAACGCCCGCATCACCGGCGTGGGCAACGCTAATCCTGAGGTCTCGATCAGGACGTGATCGATTTCGTTCTTCCGGCGCTGGAGTTGCTTCATCACCGGCAAAAAATCATCCTTGATGGTGCAGCAAATGCACCCGTTTGGGAGGTCGTGAATTTCGGCGCCATGCTCCTGTCCGGCTGCGCGCAACAAGGTGCCGTCGACAGAGACCTGGCCGAACTCGTTAATGAGTACAGCCAAACGACGGTCTGGAATCTTTTTCAATAACCCGCAGATAAGAGTTGTTTTGCCGGAACCGAGGAAACCGGTGATGATCGTGACTGGGATTTTCATAGTGGGCGGTAAGGCGGAAGGAACCGAAAAGAATTTGCACAGCACGCCATCAGATCGACTTCTCCCCTTGCTCGACGACTTCGGCACTGAGCAACTGCTGCAACTGGCCAACTAGCGTTGCAAAATCATTGGCGGCGATCGGATAGTCGATTGGCGGCCGCTCCACGACGATCAGCGGGATTCCAAGCGAATAAGCGGCTTCGGACTTCGCGAGAAAACCGCCCACTTCGCCCGACTCCTTGGTGACAACACAGTCGATCCGCCAGTTCTTCCAGAGTACTTCGTTGAATTCTTTCGAAAACGGACCCTGCATCGCGCAGATGTTTGCCCGCGGTATTCCCAGGCTCAGGGCGCGCTCCAGGGACTCGGGTTCCGGGGTTATCCGCACGTACCACTCACAACGAGATGCTCCTGCATTTTCCAGAAAAAGGGGCAGGTCTTTCGTGCCCGTAGTCAAAAAAACTCGGCTTCCCCGGGCAATCGCTTCCGCCGCGGCTTCCTTGACGGTTTTACAAAAAATGCCAGGATATGAACTCCTTGCGAGAGGCCGCTCGTACCGCAGATAAGGAATCATTATCTGCTCGGCAAGCTGCATCAGTTGTAAAGAAATTGCGGTGGCGAATGGATGCGTGGCGTCTACAATGGCCCGAGCACCGGAATTCACGATCTCGCGCCGGCGGCCTTCGACACCCATTTTTCCCGATCGCACCGTAACCCAAGGCAGGCGTTCACCAATAATTTCACGGCCGTATTCAGTGGCCGTAGAGACAATAACGTGATAGCCGATCTCGCAAAGCTTGGCTGCCAGGGCGTTGCCGTCACTCGTTCCCGAAAATACCCAGACCAGGCCGTGAGACGATCGTCCTTCGAGAGACGCAGGTGTCACAAAGCGTCCGATGCCCGCGGCCTCGTCCCAATCCCGGTAACCGCGCGGCGTGAAAATGAACTCGCGTTTTCGCTGCGTAAACCGGTTCCCGACGATAATGGTGGTTAACATGTCGAACTTCTTTTCGAGCAAGTCGGCCAAGGTACAGATGTAAGATTCCTGATTCGTCCGATAGGCGTTACGGACGACGCCACACCAGGTCGTCGCGGCTTTGTCTTCCAGCAAGAGACGAAGGATCCGGTAAACGCCTTCCTGCCGATTTTTGCTCTGTACGTTGTACAAAGCGACCACCAAGTCCGCCCGCGCCATTTGGCGAGCTCGGTGCTCGATCCACTCCCACGGACAAAGCAAATCGGAAAGAGATAACACGGCAAAATCGTGTGACAACGGTGAGCCGAGCACCGAGGCACAACTGGTGGCGGCTGAAATCCCGGGAATAACGCTTAACTCGAAGGTGTCTTCCTCGACCATTTCTTCAAGAACGAGCGCGGCCATCCCATAGACGCCAATATCACCGCCAGAAACCAGACTAACAACGCGTCCGTTCCGTGCATGCTCGATGGCCAACGACGCACGTTTTCGTTCCTGGGTCAGACCAAGTGCATGGATTTCCTTGGCGTGAATCCATGGCCTGATCCAAGTTAGATAAAGTTCATAGCCGACGATCACTTCGCTGCCACGCAGGGCAATTTCAGCGAGCGGTGGAACCAGTTCGGCCAAGCCCGGGCCAACCGAGACGAGATGAAGCTTGCCACTGGATCTCATAATCCCGAGGCCTCCTCGACGATTGCCACCGCAACACCGTTCGAGGCTATTTTAGGAAGAATGAGCCGTCCGCGAAAAGTTGCCAGCAAGGCACACGGCTCACAAACTCCATCAACGCCAACCTTTTCGCGCACCCAAGCCGAAGCATTCGTGACCCATGGTCGCTCACGAATCAGCGTTCGCGGGATAACTCTTAATGGCACGCCCGTTTGGTCGCACCAATCCAAAATACCCGGTTCTTCAGCTTTAACATCGATGGTCGCAATTTCACGGACTTCCGCTTGCGTGCGCGACACCGTCAGGAGGGCCTGGCGGACCGCTGCGTCGATATCATCGGCTCGAATACCTTTGCGGCACCCGAGCCCAACCACGAGCGGCTTGAGCGTTTCGGTCGCAGTGGTGACGACCGGCACAGCTCCAGTAAGGTTCGCCACGCGATAAGCCAAATCATTCGCTCCACCTTCATGACCTCCCAGCAAGGAAACCGCAAACCGGCAACCTTCATCAATTACCACCACGCCTGGATCGGTCCTTTTGTCCTTAATCAATCCTGCGAGATAACGGACAGCGATGCCCGTAGTCATTACCAGGACCCATTGCCGGTACGAGGCCCATCGAGAGGTGAACGCAAGGTGATTAGTCTCGCCGCCGCTACAGTCCAGACCGCCGAGGTGGCCGCCCAGCCTGACCTCAAGGCACCGTCCTAGTTCCTCCGCTTCCTTCCGAACAACCCAGATTCCGATCGCTGAAATCATGCAGTCGCTTTCTTGGCGGCCTTTCGATGGAGATGCGAGTATTCGGCAGCATAAAGACGTGATTCGGTTCCCGCGTCCCGGTTCAAGGCTGCTCCGACCATCAGCAGAGTCGAGAGTTCCCAATCCCGCGGCGCGATCTCCTCCACGATCTTCCCGAGCGAGCCGCACCAGATCTTTTCCTGCCGCCACGTTGCTTTGTGAACGAGGGCGGCTGGAGTGTCGGGCGGGTAGTGGACGAGAAGCTCAGCGACGACACCTGACAACTGACCGCCGGATAAAAAAACACACATCGTCGTGGTATGCGCGGCGAGTTCTCGCAACGATTCCCTTTCGGGCATGGGTGAAGCCCGGCCGGCGGTTCGGGTCAGGATAATGGTCTGGGAAATTTCCGGTTTCGTTAGCTCAGCGTTCAGGAGAGCGGCAGCCGAGACAAACGAAGAGACGCCAGGCACAACCTCATATTCAATTCCGAGCCCATCGAGCCTGCGCATTTGCTCCGCGGTCGCACCATAGATGGACGGATCGCCGGAGTGCAAGCGGGCCACATCCAGGTCCTGGTCGCGAGCGTAGGCATAATGAGCTTCCTGCTCGTTCAAACTGAGTTTCGCAGTATTGATGATTTGAGCGTCGGCGCGGCAATGAACTAACATCTCCCTGCTAACCAGAGACCCGGCGTAGAGCACCACCGCAACTTGGCCGAGGATCCTGGCACCACGGAGGGTGATCAAGTCTGCGCTTCCCGGTCCGGCACCAATAAAATAGACTTTCATCGTGGAGCTTCCAAATGACGTTTCTCGAGCGCATTCCCTCGGATCAGGAGGGTTGAGAGATAGCCCCGGCTATTCTCCGGATCCATCTCCGCAACATTCGCGCAAAGGGTCGCGTCGGCCATTCCGACATGACTACCGAAAACGCACTGGTTTGCTATCCCCATTTCGTGGAGCAAGGCGAGCACTGCCGACAGGCGCTGGCCGACCTTCATCAGAACAACGATGTCGTGCGTCTCGATCATCGATCGCAGCTCGGACATCTGAGCCGGACATGGCAAGATGAGGATACGCTGTTGACCCTCTCCGAGAGCAAACCCGGTCGCCGCAGCTACGGCGCAATAGCTTGGCACGCCAGGAAATGTTCGGTATTGCAGATCCGGGATCCGATTTTGCAGCGCTCTGAGCGTATAGGTGTAGGTAGAATAAGTCGACGGATCACCTAACGTGAGATAAGCGATGTCCCGGCCTGCGCGCAGTTCTCCGGCGATGGTTTCTGCGAGTTCCGCGTAGTGCGTGGAGAGGATGCTCCGATCCGTTTCCATGGCGAACTCAATTTCACGAAACCGATCTTGGGGAATCTCGTTGGTCGGTAAACAGCGACGGGCCACCGAATGATTCATGGTCTTGGCCCGAGGGACAAAGACCAAATGACACTTTCTCAAAATGTCCCAGGCGGCAACGGGAATTAGACCGGGTTCACCGGGGCCAACACCGATTCCGAAGAACTTTCCGGATTCGATCACGGTTGTCCCCCCAACGGTTTGCCATCCATTTGGAACAGCCGCACTGAGACGATCTCAACATGCTTCAGCAGAGAGGAGATTTGATTGGCGATTCTCTTTTCAACGAGAGACCAGAACTCGGCAGAGAACGCCTCCGCCTTGAGGATTTCGATCTGTCCCTCTACGGTTCGCGATCGTGCCATCGATTCCATGAGCGTGCGGGGGATTCCGTACTCCTCCGCGACACGACAAACACTGCTGACGGCGCTTCGACTTTGCGCAGAATGTGTATCGTAGACGTCGTCGAGAATCTTGGCGATTTTGCCAGGATGACCGACGACCCATAGCCTCGGCAGGCGATGACCGTTTTCTTCGAGCGTCCGGTCGACGCACCTCAAGGCGAAGCCGATAAAGTTTGCCGTCTGAACGACCCGTTTAAGTGGCAATTGCAGAAAACTTCGAGCGAATCTTTGACCGAGGTTCCCAGGGGCTACGACCATTTCGGATGGATTGTCGCCTAATGCCACCCTTACATAAACCTCGATCGAAGCCTCGAACGCCGCGGTCGACTTTGGCTCGACAATTCCGGTTGTGCCGAGGATCGAGATCCCGCCGTCGATCCCTAGCCGAGGATTAAAAGTGCGCTTCGCAATCTCCTCGCCGTTCTCGCAACCGATCTGCAGGTCAAATCCAAGGCCAATGGTCCCGTCCCCCTCGTCGAGTACCTCGCGCACAGCGTGGATCATCATTTTTCTTGGAACAGGATTGATTGCGGGTTCACCCACCTTGAGCTGCAGGCCAGGCTGCGTCACAACGCCGACTCCTTCACCGCGTTGAAATACGACCTGTCCATTTTCGTTTCGCCTGACTATCGCGAAGATTCGTGCGCGGTGGGTCTGGTCTGGATCGTCGCCTCCGTCTTTAATGACATCCGCTCGGATTCTCCCATCTGCTTCTTCCGAGATTCGATCGATTGGCACCGTAAGATATTGCAGGCTATCCGGGAGCATCACCTTGACCTCCAGGAATGTCTCATGGCAAACAAGTTTTAAAAGAGCCGCCTTCACGGCAGCAGTCGCACAGGTACCGGTCGTATACCCACGTCTGAGACCGTTATCTGCGAGCTTTTGCAGATCGAACAGAGAAGGGAATACCCTCTCGGGATTTGTTGCGGAGCCGGTCATTTGTTTGATCCCTGATTCGCCAACCGGATAAGCATCGCGTTCACCACAGCGGCTGCCCAAGGTGAACCTCCACGAGTTCCACGATTGGTAATCCGCGGCACTCGCAGGCATTGTCTCAGCTTTTCCTTGCTCTTTTCGGTTCCGACGAACCCGACAGGAAGCCCGATGATCAGGTGCGGTCGCCACT
Organism: Chthoniobacterales bacterium; assembly: GCA_035483355.1. Taxonomy (GTDB): domain Bacteria; phylum Verrucomicrobiota; class Verrucomicrobiia; order Chthoniobacterales; family JAFAMB01; genus JAFAMB01. The sequence goes on from DATHPZ010000081.1 coordinate 5,687, forward strand.
GGTGAACATCCACCAGCCGCACTGCTTCCTCTACGGCGGTCGGAGCATCGCCGATGGCCACGATCAGATTATTCCCAAACCGCATCCAGGCCCGCCTGATGCCGGCTGCAGACCGCGTGATGCCGGAAGCCTCGGCGAGTAACTTCGTCTCTTCATCGTGAACGGTGCACACTGTCTCAATGGAGAGTCGATCGAGCAAGCCTCGGCGCAATCCGCTCTGGACCATCACGACGTCCGTCACAATCGGGGTGCGTTTCGACAGGGCACGAATGCCGGCAGGAATCGCTCCCGGTGAAATGAAAACCTCGTCGACGATATTGAAGTCTCCACTCGCATGGACCAGTCGCTTCAGGATATCTCGCTCCGGCTCCGCGATGGCGGACCAATCGCGGTTCGCGTCAATAATCCGAAAACTTTCCAATTCAATCGGATGCTGCACTTCCACGGGCGCATCAGCTCGGGGAGTGACACGGGCGTTCCCATCACGATTCTGGACAGGCATCGGCGGGATGCCTGTGTCACTCTCCACACCGCCGCGCACGTGAAAGTGATGTCCTCGTTGCGGAGCACCGACTTCCTTTTCGTAGCCGATGATTTGCACCCGGTACTTGCAGAGACTGCAGTTGGCTAAAACATTCCCGGTGACACTCTCTTCTGCCCGCTCGAGCAGCGCATCCGCCAAGAGCTCGTGGATGCCAAGATACTCACATTTCAAAAATTCAATTTCCGGATGCCTGACCGCGAGCGCATCAACAGCAGAATAAATCCGTTTCACCAGAATTCCCGTAAACAGGAAAAAAGGGGCCACCACGATTCTCGAAAACCCGAGCCGGGCCGCTCGCTTAAGCCCATCCGCAACCAGCGGCTTTGCGGTCCCGGAATAGCAGACGAATGAAGCTCCGAACCCCAGCCCTTCTTCAAGCATTCTCGCTAGTTTCGAGACATCGGAGTTTGCGTCCGGATCGGACGTACCCCTTCCGACCACGGCCAGGCAGCTTTCCGATCTTTTAATGAGCTGCGGGGATTGCGCCTCGGCTTTTATAATCTTTTCGCGCAACAGCTTCAGGACCAACGGATGCAATTGGAGCGCCGAACCGTAGTGTACCTTGGTCTGGGGAAATTCTCGCCGCAGTGCGAGAACTTCACTTGGCAGATCGTTCTTGGCGTGCGTGGCAGCAAGTAAAACGCCGGGTACCACCGCCACTCGGCGCGCTCCTGCGGCGATATTGGCACGGATCGCCTCATCGATGGTCGGGCGGGCGAACTCGAGAAAGCCATGATTCACTTTTCGCCCGCGAGCGCGTTTCTGGACGAGTTGCACGAGACGCTCAAATTCACGGACTCCTTCCGGATCCCGGCTGCCGTGGCCAGCAATAACAATGTCGTAGTCCGATGTCTCTGAAGCGGTCATTTTCAGTTCGTCTTGGTACTCGTCGTCGAACTTTGATGCGTTGCCCTGCCTTCTTCTTTGAAACAGCTGGTGTTTTCCGTGACCCCGGACGTGCGGGAGCGGGTCTCGACCGGTTCCAATTGGCTCTTCATCGGATGCAGCGTCCGAATCAGCATGATGCTCATGTCACTAAAGTCGCCGCGGCAATCGCCGAGCGTCCCCAACCAGTTCGCTTCGTTTTGAGACAGACGTTCCCACACCTCGGTTTGATGATCAGGAGCAACGCCTCGAGCCAGCAGAAAATCAGCGATTGCTTTCGGCATGAAATCCCATGGACGCGGAATGACAATCGCGTTCCGATCGTCTTGGAGCGCATGCACGAGATGCTCCTGGAAAGGCACAATGTTGCCGCGCCGATGAAAAGTAATGAACGACGTCTCATCGAAGCAAACGCGGCAACGTGAAGCCAGGATCTGCGCGGCGCTAATCCCGGCCACGGTTTCTACCGGGTGACCGCAAGCACGCTCAACACGTTCCAGGAATTGAAACCCTGAAAAGTGGATATCCCCCATGAACACGACGACACATTTGGCGCCCTCGTGATGCAGCGAAGCGACCGTCTCCAGCATTTCCACCTGGTCCTTGTAGCCCATGGTGACAATCTTGCACTCTCGTCGAACGAGCGGTCTAACCAAGTCGACCACGGACCTGAAACCCGCCACAACCTCGGCCGTTTCGATCAATTCCCGAGCGCGTTGCGTTAAATAACCTAAGTCGCCTGGACCGGCACCAAGACA
>DATHPZ010000082.1:0-28386 GCA_035483355.1 Chthoniobacterales bacterium
CACACCCTGCAGACGCTTACGGAGATCAATGTGACTCCATTGCTCGATCTGGCGTTTGTCCTGCTGATCATATTTATCATCACGACGCCGTTGATGGAGAATAGCGTCAACCTGGTGGTACCCACCAGCGGAGAGGCAACCCAGCCAGTCGATCCATCTCAGGTGCAAACGATTTCCATGGACAAGGAAGGCGTCATGCGAATGAACGGCGAAATCGTGGATCGGGAGACGTTGGAAGCGCGCTTGGTGGCGCTGCATGCCGAGAAACCGGAGGCGGCAATTGTTGTGCGTCCGCACAAGGAATTACCTATCCAAAGATTTATCGACGTGATGGATATTCTTCAGCGAGTCAGAATTTCGAAGGTGGGCGTCCTCACACGTCCGGATGAGCCGTAAAGAATGGAATACTACGGCAGTGAAGATCCGGACGGAGGCTTCAAGAAGACCTTCGTTGCCATCGCAGTCGTCCACTTGGTCCTGCTGGGTGGACTACTGCTGGCAACGCGGTTCCAATCGAAGAAGACGAACGACGCCGTCGTTTGGATGAATCCCGGGTCATTCGGCGGCGATTCCGCGGCCGCGGAATCGCAGGCCGCTTCCACTCCGGAAGCTGAAACGGCGCCGAGCGAGGACTCACGAGCCGACAACCAGCAGGCAACGCCGCCGGAAACGAACAAAGAAGATCAAGAACTGCAGGCGACCCCGGCGCCCGTTCCCGCGACGCCACCGCCGATAACCCAACAATCTGAGCTCCCGATTTCGACGCCCAGCACGACCTTAACGCCGGCGGCGACTCAGACGCCGCGGCCAACGGTCGAACCGACTCCCAATCCGTCAGCTAAACCGACCCCGAAACCGACGCCCAAACCCACCCCGAGAGCGACGCCTAAACCGACCCCGAGAGCGACGCCTAAACCGTCACCCAAGCCAACGCCGAAGGCGACACCCAAATCGTCACCCGCCCATTCAGCAACACCGAAGTCCTCTCCAAAAAACGAGGATAATGTGAAAGAGAAGACGAAGGAGAAACAAAAGGAAAAGGACGAGGACGAGAAGAGCGGAAAAGCAAAAAGTGAAGCTTCACCGAAGCCGAAGTCAACCCCGGTGAAATCGGAGAAAAATGAAAAACCGAGCGCCTCGCCCGAGCCGAGCCTTCCACCGGCGGCAGCCGGCAAGAACAAGGGCAAGCAATTGCACGGGCAAGCCTCCACTGAACCGGGACCGCATTTACGGGGCGGTGGCGGGTCAGGCCCGGGAAACGCCGAAGGCAGCGGGTCAGGGGATTCTGCGTTGGCCGGGTACGTAGGAATACTGACGAATAGATTCCAGGCAGCCTGGAACCAGCCGACCAGCGAGATGGCGCTGGGAAAAGTTTTGCAAGTCACCGTCAAACTCAAGGTGGAATCGGATGGAACCGTCACAGAATTCGACATCGTTGAAGGTTCCGGGAACGCGGTGGTGGATGATTCGGTTCGAGAAGCCGGCAAGAAAATTACGAAACTGCCGCCGCCTCCGAATGGTCAGGCATTCTCCGCACCGGTGCGGTTCGAACTAGGAAATTGAGTCAGAAAATCAGGGCCCCAGTCTCCGGTTTTCTTCCTGTTGCGACTTCCTTCACCGTCTGCTTTAATGAGGATTCAATAAAATGGCGGACGCTGAGCGTTATCAGCATTACGACGTCCTAAAGCATGGCGATGGGAGTCTGTGGGAATTAGGCCGGGGCGCCATGGGCATCACCTATAAGGCCTTCGACACGAATCTTCGTTGTCCGGTCGCCTTGAAGGTGATTAATAACACCTACCTCAATAGCGACGTCGCCCGGCAGCGATTTCAGAGGGAGGCTCGTGCCGCCGCCGCGCTTCGTCACCAGAATGTGGCGTCGGTCTTTCATCTTGGAACCGACCACGAGAGCTACTTTTACGCGATGGAGTTCATCGACGGCCAGACCGTCGATACGTACATGAAACAGTCGGGGCCGCTCACCCCGCTCGAGGCGTTAGAAATCACACTTCAAGTATCTCGAGCACTTGCCGCGGCCGCCAAACAGCAGTTGGTCCACCGGGATCTTAAGCCGGCGAATCTGATGCTGGTCGATGAAGAGGGCGAAAAGGTAGTAAAAGTCATCGATTTCGGGCTCGCCAAAAGCGCTAAGAGAGAAGGAGAAGATTCCGGTGCATTGACCGTTGGAGGGGGATTTGTTGGCACTCCCCATTTTGCGAGTCCCGAACAGTTGGAAGAGCGGGACATTGATATCCGTTCGGACATCTATTCTCTCGGAGCGACTCTGTATTATATGATCTCCGGGCGCCCGCCGTACTCCGGGTCGGTTGCGCAGATCATGAGTCAGCATCTTTACAAACCGCTGCCTCTGGAGCCGCTCGAAGGGTTGCCGTCCTGTGTGGTGCAACTGGTGCAACGGATGATGGAGAAGGATCGCGCCAACCGGCCGCAAACGCCGACCGATCTACGTCAGGAAGTCGTTCGTTGCATCGAAGCCTTACAGGCAAACGCAACGGCAACCAATCGGCGATCAGGCGCCATCCAGAGGCTGGCAGAACAGCCCGAGACACTTGCCACGGAGGCGTTCTCCACCGATAGACCGGCAGCAACTTCGGCTGCTCCAACCGTTCTTGCCCGGCGCTACCAGCTTACTCGAGACTTCGGCGACGTTTCTCAGGGCCGCCGGTACCTGGCTGACGACCTTCAACGAAATCGCAAAGTCTTGCTCCTGGTATTCAACCGCGAATTTTTAGCCGACAGCAAACGATACACGGCGCTCGAACAAGAGGTCGACCAACTCCGTCGCTCTCCTTGGCCGGAGCTGCAGGAGATTTATTCTCTCGAGAGTACCGGCGAACAAAGTTTTTTGGTCCAGGAAATCGTGATTGGGCCCACTCTGGTGGAGATACTCCGGACGCGGAGTGCCTTGACCCCGCCGGAAGCGTTCCTGGTACTTAAGCTTCTCGCGCCGGTGGCCGATCATGCGCGGGCGAACCGGCTCCAGCAAGTCGCTCTAACTATTTCGGGTATTCATCTGACAATGCCTGGTCTGACGGAACAAGCAATTGACAACGCGTTGCTCCAGAGGCCGTTAACGCGATGGAACCAGCTAAACGTCAAGGTTGAACCTGTCGATTTCTCCCTCTCCTCTTCCGATTCTGCGACGTGGGTCGGTTCTGCGACACTAGTGCAAACCTCCTCCGGCGAAGGTCCGCGGGCCAGTTATCTAGGGATGCTGAGCCTCCTGGTTTACGAGTTGCTCGGAGGCCCAAGGAACACTGTCGAGATAACAGGCCGCTACACGCCGATCGCGGCCCTCTCCGAAGAGGGAAACACAATTCTTCGTCGAGGTCTGACCGATGAGTTGGCTTCAGCGGTCGAAATGAGCAACCTCCTGGAAGGAGAAATCTTCGGCAAAGGAACTGAACACGTCTTGGCACCAAGCGCGGTCCCGGCGCAGGCCAGCACACACTCTGGGCGAGTAGCGCCGCCACCGCCACCGCCACTGCCGCCGTCTCAGACCTATGTGCGGCCGGTGGCGGCAGAGCCTCCGCCTGTGCCTCCAACCTTTGTGCCGCCGCCGCTACCGCCGGATTCCGAGGAGCGGAAAACTTCTCTGGCAGGTCTGCTTTTAATGCTCGGGCTGGTGGTTCTAGTGCTTGGTGGTCTCGGGTTGGGCGGATACGCATTTTACAAGTACTTTACGAGGCGAGAGGTTGCTGAATCGGGACCGGCGCACCCTACACCCATCGTCAAGGTGACTCCGCGGCAGCAGGCGACGCCTACTCCGTTGCCAACGCGGACAGCTACTCCGTTGCCGACGCCAACACCGGAAGAACTGACGACTCCTTCGCCGACGCCTGAAGTAAGGGTGAGCCCTTCACCGACACCTGAGCAGGAGACGACCCCAGCGCCTACCCCGGAGAAGCGCACCAATCCGACACCGACACCGGGCCCGGTTGATGACTTCCAGGAAAAGCTTCGCGCGGCACAGGAACTTGGCAGATCGGGCGATTGGCAAGGCGCCCTGAAGGCGTACCTGGACCTGATCGACCGATTCCCGGAGAGACCAATACCGGTGAAACGACTGGAGAATTTGCTTGCTGAGTTGCACAGCACGGACGGAAAACCGGATCCCCAGTCTTACCGAGAGGCAAAACCAGACCTGGTTCGAGCCGCCGAAAAAGGAATTGTCCCGGCAATGCTGATCATCGGCCAATTCTCGCGGGAAAGTAATCCGCTCGAGGCGATGAAATGGTTCGAACTTGCGGCCACCAAAGGAAGCACTCCAGCCATGATCCAAGCGGGGCTGTTGTACTCGAACCGTCGTCAACCAGGAGATGACCGCAAAGCGTTGGAATACTTCCTGCAGGCGGCGAATACCGGGGATCGTTCCGGCAAGTATCTCACGGGCGAATGTTTCTATTTCGGCAAAGGGGTTCAGGTCGACGTGGCAAAAGCGATTGGCTTCTTGCAGGAAGCGGCAGCGATGCGCGAACCGAGAGCGATGGACCTGCTCGGTACGCATTATCGTAAGAACCGACAGTTTGATCAGGCCCGAAAATGTTACGAGGAGGCGGCAGCCGAAGGGTATCCTCTCTCGTTGTCGAATCTGGGCGTGCTTTATATGAACGGGGAGGGCGTACAGCGCAGTCCTGAAATTGCGGCCAACCTGTTTAAGCAGGGCGCGGAAAAAGGGGATCCAACCGCCATGTTCTTTTATGCCGGTTGTCTCCAGGAAGGTCTCGGTCTGCAGAAGGATTCAAAGGGGGCATCCGAATGGTTCAGGCGGTCGGCGCGAGCCGGGAATCCCCGCGCCGTAGAGTGGTGTCGAAAAAACGGAGTATCCTACAAATAGTCTCCAAGGTGGTGACCTGACAATATTGCTTGTGAGCACTTTGGAGACTCGATAATCTGACCGCTCGCATTTTCTATGAACGTGAGTCTGATCAAACCCTCATCGGCTGTCCTCCTCGCGGGGCTACTTCTCACCGGATGTGAAAATATGTCACCGGAAGCAAATGGGGCGGTATTTGGCACCGGTGCAGGCGTTCTGGCAGGTGGTCTGGCAAGGGCTGCGGGAGCAAGTACATCGGAAGCCGTGGCGATCGGTCTTGCCACAGGTGCAGTGGCTGGAGTTACGGCCTACGTCATCGCCAAACACCAAGCTACCGAACGTCAGCGTCAATATGCCGAAGAACGGGCGCGACTCGCTTATGAAAATGCGTCGGCGCAGCGCCAGGCCGGATACCGGAAGGCGCGCTACCTCGCGGTGGATACCGTGCGTGAACAAGATTCGTCGGGTGCGAAATCGGTGATGATCTACGACACGCAGACACAACAGGTCGTTGGAAATAATGTCTACGATGTCAAACAAACGCCTAAAGAAGGATCGGTCTCTAAATTCGATACCTATTCCGCGGAATACGTTGGAACCGGGTCCTAGTGGAGGGAACAGAAGTCCAGGAGGCAAAGCCCTGGGGCGGTAAAATAAAGGTTCGCGGCTTGAATCGAGTGTACAACGGCAAGAACTTCCTGCCACCGACAATGCGGAATTCCGCACTTCCATTCTGTAACTCCTGATCTCTTGGAGTCCGCGCTTGGTCTCTCGGCGCATTTGTGTCACTGGTAAGCATATATGGCTTTCGAACATCGCGTCTTTGAGCAAGATGGCCATCGACTAAACGAGATTGCCGATCGCGAAAGTGGACATCGAATACAGGTTGATAGTCTCGGTGCAGAGTTGGTGAGCGTCGCGCGGCAGGCGACTGACGGCGACTGGGTCGGATACCTTTACCGGGATGGAGAGGTCAAACCCGCTCCAAAGGGCTGGCAAAGTCATGCAACCCTGATGGGCTATTTTCTGCACCGGATCAAAGGTGAAAAAACGTTGTACGAAGGAGACGAAATCCGCGGTGGAAATCATGGCTTCCTGAGGCACAAAAAGTTTGCTGACCCGGAAATTGTGCTCGCCGAACGAGCCACGCTTAGCTATTCGCTCCCAGCCGACCAGATTCTACCGGTGGAATACCCGCGCAAAGTCTCTTTTCGAGTCAACTACACGCTTGACCACGACACGGTCGAAGTGACCTTCATTTTTCATAACGAAGAAACAGAGCGCCAAGCCCACGTGAGTTTTGGATTACATCCCGGATTTGGAATTTCCTCCTTCGAACAAGCCCGGGTCGTTCTGCCGCGGGGAACCTACAGACGGTATCTTGCTCCGAACAATTTTTTGAGTGGAGAGACCGTCGAGTTTGAATCAGACGGCGCGACTATGCCGATGAAACCGTTTGAGCTGCCGGGATCATTCCTCCTCGAAACGATCGAAGCGGACAGTTATGTGGTGAAACTGCTGGACTTCGGGCGAAACCGACAGATTGAACTCGATTTCTCGGACGCCCCTTACTTTACGATTTGGAGCGATTTGAGTCCGTTCATTTGCATTGAGCCCTGCTGGGGTTTGCCTGATCATGAGGAACAGCGAGCTTTCGAGAAAAAGCTCGGCATTCAAGCAATTCCGCCGCAAGAGACATTTACCAGACGGTTCTCGATGCGCCTCAATTGATGATGAATTTTGTTCAAACTCTCAGGAAACGATCCGAGCTGCAGCCTGGTGTACCGGCACTGATCGATCGGTGCCTTTCGGGCGACAGAGTCCTGACTTATTCGGGATTGAACCGACTGGTTGATTATCTCTCGTTCGAGTTACGCGAAAAAAAGGTCGTACCGGGTGACCGGATCCTGATCGGAATTGGTCCCTCCCAGGAGATGTATATTTACCTCCTGGCGGCGCTGCAAATCGGGGCGGTCCCGATCATGTGCGATCGCGCGTCCCCCCACGACGAGTTCATTTCCTGGATCGGCGCTCTGGAACCGAAAGCTTGTATCATCCCAAAGAGAGGTTGGGTCGGTTCCCATTTCGATGCAGTCCTGAGAAAAATTCCATCAAAGATTTTTGTCGGCCATGTTCGCTCGCAGGTGCGATGGCTGCGCCTGGGAAAATTGGGCGCCTTGGAAGAGCAGCCTCCAGATTCGGCAGCGCTAATTTCTCTGGTGCGCGAAACTTCAAATCATCTGGCATTTCGGGTATGGTCTCAAGACCAACTGAGGCAGAGCGTTCAGCTGCTGGTGTCTCAGTTGAAGCTGAAAGCGGGCGAGATAGATCTATGCGCTTCAGCGCTTCACCTGCTCGGCAATCTGGCGGCGGGTCTGACCAGTGTGATCGGGTCCCCTTCGGGAAGGAGCCTTGACCGTCAGGTTGAGAAATTCAAGCCGACCCGTACTGCGGCTGGCAGCCCGGTCGTTCGAAGGCTCTTGCGAAAGCCGTTTTCGCCGTTTCATCGAGTGTTCATCACTGATGCGCCTCTTGACCCCAAGGAAATCGATTACTTCACGGGTCGCATGCAACACGCCAACATCGAGTTGGTTTTTTCCGAGGATCTCCCGCTTGCTTCGCTACCGTTGAAGGAGTACGAACGAAACGGAAGCGCGACACTGGTTGGGAGTTTTTACTCGACAGTGGAGGCACGGGTTTCTGTTGTCGGGGAGACCGGCGAAGCAACGGCCGGCGTCGTTGGTCTGCCGACTATCCCGAATCCGGCCGATATCGGAGAGTTGTTCATTCGGGGTGCGTTCCTGCCGAACCGGCAAACGCTTGGTGATTTTTTGAAAGAAGGTTCGCTCGAGACGACCCCTCCGAACGGTGATTGGTGTTCGACCGGGGTATTTGGATATTTTGACGATCAGTCGCGGTTCTGGGTGACCGAGCGAACGGTTAAGTAGATTCCAAGGCAGTCACGAACGGGCAAACTCGATCCGTAACTACGCACCTTCTCTCAGATGCTGACCAAAAGAATTATCCCTTGCCTCGATGTCACCGATGGGCGTGTCGTGAAGGGAACAAAGTTTTTGCAGTTGCGCGACGCGGGTGATCCAGTGGAGTGCGCAATGGAATATAACCGCCAGGAGGCTGATGAACTCGTATTTCTCGACATCACAGCCTCTTCGGACAACCGGCGAACGATGATCGACGTCGTTCGACGCACGGCGGAGCAGTGTTTTATGCCGCTCACGGTCGGGGGCGGCATTCGAACCGCAGCGGATGTCCGGGAGATGCTGCTCGCGGGAGCGGATAAGGTTAGCATCAACACGGCGGCAATCAGGGCGCCGGAATTGATTTCGCGATCCGCCGAGGCTTTTGGTGTTCAGTGTATCGTGGTAGCGATTGACGCAAAACGGACTGGACCAGGTCATTGGACGGTGTTCACGCACGGCGGTCGGAACCGGACGGACCTCGATGCGGTAGAGTGGGCGCAAGAGGTCGAGAGAAGGGGTGCGGGCGAAATTCTGCTGACCAGCATGGATGCGGACGGGACGAAAGACGGATACGACATTGATCTAACAGCCGCGGTGAGTTCCATCGTCGGGATCCCGGTCATAGCCAGCGGCGGAGCGGGTAACCTGGAGCATCTGCTGCATGTGCTGACGCAGGGAAAAGCTGACGCAGTCCTGGCCGCCAGCATTTTTCACTTCGGGGAGTACACGGTCGGGGAAGCGAAGCGGTTTCTGGCTGCACATGGCGTGCCGGTCCGCAGTTAGTTAGTTAGACGACAGTCGCGAGAATTGCAGAATGGCCGATGCAGCATTCAAGGATTCTCTGGCAACGGGTAGAGCGAGACCCTTGCCTACTTTGGAGGGCAATGAGTAAGGCGAGACGCCTTACTTACTTCGGAGGCGAAGCCAGATGCTTTGCGTTGTGACGAATGTAAGCCTCAAATTTTGCTACGTGCTCTGCGCTCCAACGAATCTCCTGACCTTCTTCAGTTTCTCCGCGGTGGTGATTGCAATCGCCGCGTTTACCTCCACCAATTTGGACGATCTGTTTTTGCTGGCGAGCTTATTCGTCGACGCAGAATTCCGGACGAGATCGGTCGTCCTCGGTCAATTTGTCGGCATGTTGTTCCTTGTGGTGATCAGCATTCTGGCGGCGCTGTTTGCCATGACAATTCCGGAGGGATGGATCTGCCTGCTCGGTTTGGTTCCTCTGCTACTTGGCATCAATCGCCTCTGGAAGCTCTTCAAAAAGAGGCCGGGAACCGGTTCAACCAATGGAAATCGTCCCGATTTTGTCGGTAAAGAACAGTTCTGGTTCAGAGGGACACGCTCGCAAGCGGCTTTTGTGACGCTACTGACGATCGCGAACGGTGGAGACAACCTCAGCGTCTACATCCCGCTGTTCTCCATTCAGCGTGCGTTCATTCCGCTCTATGTGCTTGTCTTCGGTGTGATGACTGCGCTTTGGTGCTTGCTTGGCTACTATCTCACGAGTCACCGCCTTTTCGGGAGCAAAGTCAGGCAGTACGGCCGGCTCGTCATTCCTTTCATCTTGATCGGAATCGGGTTGAACGTGCTTTCCCACGTGGACGGTTTTCGCGGAAGAGATGAAGGAAGCCTTCGGCTACCTGCACGCACGACACTTGCCAAAAAATTCCAGTGAATGTCGGATGTCCGAAAATCCGTATCGCTTTTCGATCTTGCGCTCCACTTTTTCGACCGGACAAGAATCGATCATCAACGTCACGTGCCCGCACTCGGTGCAAATAATATGGTCGTAGTGCTGGTGCGGGTTGACTAACTCGTAGTAACTGCAGGAACGATTCAAATTCACTTTTTGTGCGACCTGCAGATTCTCTAGAACCGTCATCACCCGAAAGACTGTGGCGTAATCCGGCACGCCTGCCTCGGCTCCGGTTCTCCTCTGGATTTCGTCCAGGGAAAGCGGCTTCTCCGCTCGAAGCAGCGTGTCGATGATTTGGATGCGATTCTTGGTAATCCGCATGCCATTTGCTCGCAGGAGGTCAACAATCGCATCCAGAGACAGCTCTTTAAGTGGCAATGGGTTCGCGTGCATCTGCCGAGTCATCAGTTCAACCACCTTACGCTAGCGGGTAGACCCGTTCAAGCAAGCCCTGGAAAGCAGCGGGAGAGCGATTCGCGAGCTTTCGCAAAAGAGAGATGCGCGGGTGCGCACCTCTCGAGCGCCGCCAGTTGTTCGTTGTAAAATCCTTGGTCAGTTAGAAGGCGTTGGGTCAACTCGGCGAGTTGATCGAAAGTTCGTCCGCCTCCGTGGAGGTCCGGAAACGCGACTCGTTCCACCGAGCCATTCCCACCAACGGTTGGGATCCGGCAAAGCAGACTGTCTCCCGCCACTTGCCCGGGAACGGAACTCAGGTCGAATTGCAGCACCAGGCGATGGGTGGCGATCAATCGCAGATAGTTCGGGTACGTTAATGGTTCCGCCACAGTGAGCTGATCTTCCGGGAACCTCAATGCCTGCAACCGCTGCAGACCCGATTTGCCGTCCGGATTGATCACCGTAATTGGGACGGAAAACGCGCGCGCGGCAGACAACGCCAACAGATGATTGCGTGAAAGCACATCAAATTCACGTGTCCCAATGAATAGGCCGCGCCGTTCGTTCATTGGCCGCGAAAAGTTCCAGGAAGAGTATTCGAAGGGATAAGGCGTCGGTATGTGAATTATACGCTTGGAGACCGAGGCGAAAAGCGGAAGCAGATCGGGCGTACTCGAGAGACAGAGATCTGCGCTTGAGGCAATCTCGCGAAAACGCTGAAATCGCTTCGGCTTAGACAGTTGGCGCGCGACCTGTTGGGTCCCACATTCCTTGAACGAGACCGCAATGAAGCATCCGTGGGCTTTGAGGATCTCAAAAGCGTGTTGCGATTCGCTCAAATCTCCGCGGAGAAGCAGCAAGACGCTTCGATGGCGCGCCGCGAACGCCGGTCGGCGATAAAAGGCGCCTTGGGTGCAGGCCGCGTAGGCGTGATAGTTGACCGGTGGATGAGCGATTTCGTCTGGCTCGCCCGGTCCGTCCCTAAAGTTCTGATCGGGGTCTCGCCCGGCTGGATTCAACACGGCGAGCCCGGGGAGCGTAGCGAAGTTCATGGTCCCGCTTTTTGGGATTAAGCACCCGCATCAGTCAACGGTACAATCAGTACCGGGCATCTGGCCCGTTGCAAAACGCCATCGGCGACGCTACCAAGAAAAAGGTGAGAAATCGGGCCTCGACTATGGGATCCAAGAACGATGAGATCGACCCGCAAACTTTCTGCCTGGGACAAGATCAGATCGACCGGGATTCCCTCGAGTTCTACGATCGTTGACAGCAGGCCGATCGAGGAAATCATCTCTTGGAGACGCGCGAATCTTTCCGTTTGATCGGCCGGAGCTATCGGCTCTTGAGGCTGAGGCATCGGGACTGTGTCTGGCGCTGGACCGAGGCCCAAGAGCGCGGGCCCTAGTTCGGACACGTGCATCAGGATAATTTTGCTTTGGAACGGCTTTGCCAGGTGAACTGCCGCCTTGATTACTTTCAGAGTGACGTCGGAAAAATCGACTGGTACGAGAATTGTCTTCATGACGGTTAACTACCCATGCCCGAGCCACGGATCGAACTTCAGGACACTAGTGTCCTGTCCCCGAAATACCATGTATTTTATTGCGATTTATGCGCGCAAAAGAATGACGGGGACGATCGCGGAACGGTAACCGTTCGGCGTTCGGCGTTCGGCGGCGCAGTCAGGCAAAGGGCTCGAACGGAGAGTCAGAAGACCTGGAATATGGATGTGCCTCTGCTTGCTATTGATAGGGTGCGCCAACGCACTTTAGAGGGCTGGAAATGACTCGGCGCCCACGCGGCACGGCGAAGCCGATGGAGGTGTCCCAATATTGGCTCGCGACCGCACTGCCCGACCAGCCGCAGGGCGAACTTCCAACTTAGCAGGAGTTTGCGCGTGAGCTGCCCTACTTATCGGCTTGTGGCTGTGCGAATTGAGATCGAGCGCGCTCTTCGGCTGTTGATGATATCTCGCGGCCTGGAGCTGCAGCGAAGTCTCGGCGTTGGCCGAGCGCTTCGCGAACTAAGAGATTCGGGCGGAGTGCCTTCCGGCACCGGCGCGTTATGTGCTGGATGCCTAACAGCAAAGCTTGATCATCCTCCGAACATTAGCCGACCAGGACAAATCCAATGCGTAGCAGGATTAGCAGGTATCAAATACACTGGGGCCGGCCGCAAATGCCAAAAAGCCAATAATAAGACTGTTTCCAGTTCTCTCGAGACGAGGCATCCTGCCAAGTACCTGTAATCCCAGCCAAGAGGCAGGTTTACCCACTAATGATCGCATCACCGTATTGGCTTGGGTGTTTGAAGCCGAACAGGGAAATGCGGACTTTATCGTACAGCTCCTTGTAGCGGGGAACTGGTACCCGAACAGTTGCAGGCGAATTTGACCTCATTGGCAGCCTGACATATGCGTACTAAACTGCCTGCGTGGTTGCGGAAGTGGTTAAACTTGATTCCGCGCCTCCGTGGATTGATAAAACCAGAGAAGATGACGATGCGGCAGTTAGTGTCTGTTGCGGCGATCCTTGCGGTCATTGCTGCGCTACACCCTTCCAAGAATCTTCCGCTGGCCAAAGTCCGCGCTTTTTTTGGATTTCATCATAGAGGCGGTTGGATTCGAGGTTTGAGTCCGCCGGTAAGATTAGGGTAAAATTAACGGAGCCCGCCCGTGATGTAGAGCGTTTCACCGGTCATCCACTCCGAATCAGATGAGGCGAGGAAGACCACGCCCGGTGCGATGTCCTGCGGATGACCAATTCTGCCGAGCGGAATAGTCGGGATGAGCGTTTGGAAGCGATCGATGAATCCCGTGGAATGTGTGCCCTCGGTTTCAATCGGGCCGGGATTGATCGAGTTGACGCGGATTCTGCGCTTGCCGAGTTCCTTCGCGAAGGTTCGAGTCAGCCCGTCCACGGCCGACTTAGTCGCGTTGTAAACCGCCGTCCCGACGGGCGACGAGGTGCTGACAATCGAGCTGAGGTTGATAATGCTGCCACCCTCCGGTCCGAAGTGGTTGAGCGCTTCCTGCGTGGTAAGGATAAGGCCCAAAACATTGAGATTGAACAGACCGTGAAAGTGCTCCTCGGTGATCTGGCCGAGGGGCGCGGCTTCGTAGATGCCAGCGTTGTTCACCAGGATGTCGAGCTGGCCAAACGCCTTCTTTGACTCCGCAAAGAGTCGCTCGATTTCGGTCTTTTTGGCCACGTTCGCCTGGACCGCAATCGCCTTGCCCCCCGCAGCCGCTATATCAGCTACCACCTTGTCCGCGCCTTCTTTGCTGGAGGAATAATTGACGACGACCGCCGCACCTGCGGCGGCTAGATGTTTGGCAATGGAAGCTCCAATACCTTTGGAGGCTCCGGTGACGATGGCTACCTTGCCGCTGAGCTTATGGGTGCTGGTTGAAGTGATATTTTGCGTGCTCATGAGGATGTTAAAAGGAATAACTCATTTCGCACTGATTCGGGGAAGGTATCGAAGGGAAGAAGAACCGAAATTGCTGCCAGTTATTCGATCGAGCGTTTCGGCGTAGCATCCGTTCACGTGGGACGCGTCCGGATAACCGCCACTGACCCCATAGCCGGTTCCCATGGGCTTCGGCAGGATGACCGCGAAAGCTGAAATCCCTCCGGCAAATGGCAACCAGATAAATGTCTTGCGACGATTGAGTGAGGGACGGCCGGGAAAATTTATTTGTTGCATGACCATAATTGCAGGCAAAGCATGAACAATTCGAATATAATAACGGGATCAAATGATACATTTTTGCTATCATTCCGTCGAGCTCGCAATTGTCTTAGATCGAGTTCGGGAGATTGTCGGGGAGAGGAAGCGCAAGGTATAAGAACGTTGCCAATGATCAATCCAAGCTGTCCCGAATAGCGCCCGGGCGTTGGACTTTCGGCGCGCACCACGGAAACTAAACGAATGGACGACCTTTTCGGCGCCAGCAATCCCGAGGAAATCGGCATCGACCCCGGCGCACCGCTGGCGGCGCGGATGCGTCCTCGTTCGCTCGACGAATATCTGGGCCAACAGCACATCTTGGGACCCGGCAAATTGCTTCGCCGGGCGATCGAATCGGACCGGTTGACTTCGATTATCTTCTACGGTCCGCCAGGCAGCGGAAAAACAAGCTTGGCGCAAATCATCGCCTCCACGACAAAAAGTCATTTTGAGCAACTGAGCGGGGTGGAAAGCTCTGTCGCGGATATACGCCGGGTTGCCGCCTCCGCGGCGTTCCGAAGACGATCAAACGGCGGACGAACGATCCTTTTTGTCGATGAGATCCACCGGTTTAACAAAGCGCAACAGGATGTCCTCCTGCCCGACGTCGAGAGCGGTAACCTGCGATTGATTGGTGCGACGACTCATAACCCCTTCTTTTACGTGAATAGCCCGCTGGTTTCCCGTTCACAGGTCTTTCAACTGGAACCGCTTTCCCGAGAAGATCTCGTCCAGGTGATGAACGGTGCGTTAAACGATTCAGAACGCGGATTTGGGAAGCTGACGATCAAAGCGGATCCGGCCGCCTTGAACTTCCTGGCTGAAGTCAGTGACGGCGATGCACGGCGCAGCTTGAATGCTTTGGAGATTGCCGTCCTGACGACACCTCCGAATGCAGACGGGGTGATTCAACTGGACCGGGCGGTGGCGGCAGAGAGCATTCAGAAGAAAGCCGTCACCTACGATAAGGGCGAGACTGAGCATTACGACACCATCAGCGCCTTTATTAAGAGCATGCGTGGTTCCGATCCGGATGCAGCGCTCTATTGGCTCGCTAAAATGTTGTATGCGGGAGAGGATATTCGTTTCATTGCGCGCCGGATGGTGATTGCCGCAAGTGAAGACGTTGGGATGGCGGATCCGAACGCTCTCGTGATGGCGGTCGCCGCCCAGCAGGCCGTGGAATTTGTTGGATTGCCTGAAGCTCAAATTCCGCTGGCGCACGCGGCCGTTTATATCGCGACCGCTCCCAAGAGCAACCGTGCCTGGGCCGGTCTCAGCAAAGCGATGGAGGACGTGAAACAAGGTCGAATCCTGGCCGTTCCGAAATATTTGCGGGGCACCGGGTCGAAACTGCTTGGGGAAGGCGCTGGTTACAAATTCGCGCACGACTATGAGGGAGGTTACGTTCCGCAAGCCTATTTGCCGGAAGGCAGAATTTATTATGAACCCACTGAGAACGGCTTCGAACGACGGGTGAAAGAGCGATTGGATTACTGGCGGACGCTATTCGAGCGGGCAAACCGCCAGTCGGGGAGAGCGATGCAAGCTAAAGAACCAGATGAACTCCAGAGCGAAGAGGGTTGACCCGCGTGCACGCGACGTTTGATGGCGAAAATGCATCGTTGATTGTCCGCAGCACATAAACGTTGAACGGCTCTGCTTCGATGGTTCCTAGAGCATCGGCGACGGACTGGCTAGTCTGGACATTATAGTGCTCCTCGGAAAGCATCCGGTGAACGATGCGACAAATTGCGATATCGTCGTCTACCACTAAGACGTTAGTCATACTCATATCACCTCCATCTATCAAAGCCGCTCCGGCCGGGTGGAATGACGGGACAGCGGTACACGAGGTGAAAAGCCGATGCGGTTTCATCAAACAGGAGATCATAATTATCATATCCAGTATACATTCCATATACAAAATAGCGATAAGTATTTGACGCAATAAATCAAAATCAAGTTTTTTGGGAAACAGTGCTCTCCTTCGCGAACGGTATCGGATTCTTTGACCATTCGAGAAGCACCGCGGTAAAGAGACGGGCGCCGATCAGGAGAGCCGTCTCATCAATATCGAAGGTCGCAGTATGCAGGGGCGTGATTTTGCGGTCGGCCAATTTCGCGCCGAGGCCAATCATACAGCCTGGAACAATCGGTAGATAATCGGCAAAATCTTCAGCGCCCATGCTAGCGGGTTCATGGCGCAAAATATTTTCCGGCCCGAGCAGTCGCCCGGCGACATTGGCGGAGAGCGTCGCGATCTGTTCATCGTTCACCATGCCCGGCAACAACCTTTCGAACAGGGCGGAAATCTTCGCATTGAAAGCCTGGGCAGCCGAAGCGCAAAGGCGCTGGACAGTTTCCCGTGCTTGCGTTGCCACATCGGTGTTCATGGTGCGAATGGTGCCTTCGAGTAAGGCCGTGTCTGGAATGACGTTCGATGCATGTCCGGCTTTGATCACGCCGATCGTGACGACGACCGGGTGACGTGCGTCTGTTTGGCGTGGAATCGCCTGATAAATGAGCGTGATGAGATGCGCTGCGGTCGCGATTGGGTCGACTGTCGCATGGGGTCGCGCACCGTGACCGCCGCGTCCCACGATCTCGATCGTGAAATCCTGACAGAACGCCGTCCGCGGCCCCGGAGTAATCACTATCTTGCCGGCGGCCAGGTTCGGGTCAACGTGAAGCGCGATGATGGCGTCTACCCCTTCCAGGGCGCCCTGCTTCACCATTTCACAAGCGCCGCGGCCGGCTTCTTCGGAAGGTTGAAAGATGCTTCTCCAGGCCACCGGCAATGGCCGCGCACGATAAAGGGCAAGCGTTGTCCCGAGAAGAATCGCCGAGTGCGCGTCATGACCACACGCGTGCATCACTCCAGATTTTCTCGAACGGTAGGGGACATTGCTTTCCTCCTTGATCGGCAGGGCATCGATATCCGCTCGCATGGCGACGACTGGCGCCCCGGGAATGGGCGATTCGACGATATCCGTGATAATACCGCGCTTCCCTGGGGCTACCTTATGAGGAACCCGAGCGGCGGTAAGCTGTTTGCTGAGATAATCCGTCGTAGAGAATTCTTCACCGCTAAGTTCGGGGTGCCGATGGAGGTGACGCCGGATCTGCGAGAGTCGGGAGACTACTCGCGCAAGTTGTGCCTGAACTCTCCCTGAAGCGGCATCCGACGGTTCTTTGGGTGACGGTAATGAGCTCAAATGAATGTTTTAGTGAAAAATGGTTCCAAAAGCGCGCGGCATCCCGATGATCGAGAACTCTTCGTAGCGCCATCCACGTCCATCGTCCAGAATCAATCATCTAATTCTGCCTCGGGAAATAGACCTAGAGCGCAGGGAGTGCCGACTCTATTCTGTCTGGTAGTCCGTGCTCCCGTTGACAAGCTTTTCGTCGACCCCGATGATCCGACTGCCCTGCTGATCATGTTCTACGACGCAGGTCAATTTGGATTTACCCGACAGGTGCTCGTCCAAGTTATCAAATTTGTATTCGTATACCGCCGTAACCCGGTAGACGCCCCGATGGTTGGGAATCTCAAACAGATCAATTGCTTCCGTTAGAGCAAACTTGCGCCGTGGCCATCGCCGGTAAAGTGAGGCAATGGCCTTCACCGCCTGTTCTCGTGTCCGGGGGTGCCCGTAGTAAAAGACTTTTGGTCCCAGATATTTGCCTCGAGCGGCGGGATCGTCCTTTTCACCCGCGACGACAAACGCTTCCACAAGATCGACTAGTTCCGTCGTAACTTCAGGTTTTTCCGCCGTCGCGAGCGGAGGGGTTCGGTTGACGTGGTGATTCTCTTCGCCGTTGGTGAAATTGCTGAGGGCCGTCAGAAATACCGCGAATAGCAAAAAGCGCAACAATTCTGCGCTTCGCAGCCTGGCTGGCCGGGAATCTCCGAGAGGATAAATCTTTGTGACAAACCGGGGTTGCATCTTAAACCTTGATTCTGCCGAAAAACGCATCGGAAGACTGGTGCACTAAAGAGCTAATTTACCGCATTTGCGAAATGTGCCCGGCTGTTCGAGCGTGCTCTTTAACGAACTGGAAACTGGCACGGTGCCGCCAATGGGGTCAGAGAGCAAAGATCGGATCCCGGTGTTTCCGCATGGGTACGGGTCAAAAAAACCGGAATCTTCTAAATAAATGAAATCGTTCTTCGGATCCTTTTTCGGTGCACTTTTTGCCATTTTTTTGCTGGTGGGTATTGCGCTGGTCGGATTTATCGTGGTGATCGCACTAATCGGCATCTCTCAAAAGGTTCCAACGGTGGCTGATAACTCCCTGTTGGTTCTTGACATTGCCCTCCCGATCCCGGATGCGCCACCGGAATTCAACGCCAGCCAGTTGTTCGGCGGGTTGAACGACGAACAACGGGAAACGCCGGTCACCCTGCGCGACGTTTTGCGGGCGATTAATCGCGCCGCGACCGATCCGAAGATAAAAGGGATCTTCATCACAGGGAATTTAGTGCCGGTGGCTGGTTATGCTTCGAGTTATCCCGCCCTGAAGGAAATTCGTGAAGCGCTGGGAAAATTTAAGGAATCCCATAAGCCGGTGTACGCGTACCTTCAGTTCCCATTTACGCTGGCCTATTACCTTGAGTCCGTGGCGGATCAACTCTTTGTCGATCCTCAGGCCGAGTTTATTCTGCGCGGACCTTCCAGTTCACCGCTTTACTATGCGGGAGCGCTGAAGAAGTTCGGCGTCGGCGTACAGGTTTTTCGCGCTGGGAAATACAAGTCGTTCGTCGAACCCTATATTCGTGAGAACATGAGCCCCGAAAACCGGGAGCAGCTCGAAAAACTGTTCGGCGATATCTGGCGCGAAGTCACTACGACAATCGAACAGGCGCGCGGTCTTCCTCCCGGATCGTTCGAAAAGCTCATCAACGAAAACGGCTTGATCGACGGAGAGTTGGCGGTGAAGAGCAAACTCGGTACCGAACTGGTTTCCTTGTCGCAGGTAATGGACCGACTGAAGACGCAGTACGGATCGGATCAACGGCACCATACATTCCGGCAGGTGACAGTTTCTTCTTATCTAAGCGCCCTTGAGCGAAATCCCAAAGGTCAGTCCGATTCGGGATCAAAAATAGCCGTCGTCTACGCTGAAGGGGAGATCGTCGATGGGGAAGGATCGGCAGCCGACGTGGGTGGCGAACGGTATGCGCGAGAGATACGAAAGTTTCGCCTCGATCCGAGTGTGAAAGCGATCGTTCTTCGCGTCAACAGCCCTGGTGGAAGCGGTTTTGCCTCCGAGGAGATCTATCGCGAGCTAAAGGCGGCGGGGGAGACAAAGCCTGTGGTCGTCTCGATGGGCGGCTATGCAGCCTCCGGGGGTTATTACATTTCAGTCGCGTCAAAACATATCTTTGCCGAACCGACGACGATCACAGGAAGCATCGGGGTTTTTGGGTTGGAGGTGAATTTTGAAAAGATCGCCGCCGACAACGGTATTACAACCGATTCCGTCACCACCACCAACCCGTTGGCGACGTTGTTTAATCCGCTCAGGCAAAAGTCGGACGCCGACATGGCGATCTTGCAGAAGGCTGTCGACAAGTTCTACGACCAATTCGTGGATCGCGTTTCGCAAGGCCGCCATCTCGACGCTGCGCAGGTGAACGAAATCGCTCAGGGCCGGGTTTGGTCGGGTAGCGAGGCGGTACGAATCAAACTGGTGGACGATATTGGCGGGCTATATTCTGCGATCGCCTATGCGTCTGGTCTAGTGCATCTGGGCGATCAGCCGCGAATCACGGAATTCCCAGAACGGAAAGATCTGAGCGAAAAACTCAAGGAACTCTTCAAATCGACTCCGAGACCGCCTGTCGCCCAATTTGATCCCGTCGAGTTGACCGGGCAAGAAATCGAGAACGAGCTGAAAGACTTTCGGGCGTTGAACGATCCGGAAGGAATCTACGCAAGGTTTCCGACGGGCATTCGATGGAATTAGTCTCACCCACTTATGAGACGAAGCACCTAAATGCCCGTGAATGTCTGACCGTTCGAATATTGATGGAGCCGTTGCTCCATTCCCGGCAACTGAGCTTTACGATCGTCCGGGGGGAGACGCGACATTGCGAGCTGCTGGTACTTGACCGCATCCTGAAAATTGCCTGCCGTGGCGAATGCGGCGGCCAAAGTGTCGATGGAGAAAGCGTTCTTCCAATCACTCAGGTTGCAGGCCTTTGTCGCGATGGCAACCGCTCGGCGGCCATCCCTGACTCGGCTATCCTTTGAAGTGGCGAGCATCCACGCCAAATCATTGAGCGTGGTCGGATCGCTCGGTTGGAGATGAACTGCCTGTTCGAGGGATTTTTTCGCTTCATCATAGCGACCGTAGTCGATGCAGCTTCGTGCTTTACTCTCGTATAGTTCTGCCAGCAGACCCGGAGAAACATTGCTTCTGCGCGCGAGGTTGATGCTCGTGTCGATCTGTTTGAGAGCTTCGCTCCCACGTTTGGCCAGAATGAGGACGGCGGATTTTAAAAAGTAGGAGCGCCAATTGTTGGGGTCGGTCGCTATGACCTGGTCGATCATGGCCAGGGCTTCGTTGACCTTGCCGGATTCGGCAAGTTTGAACGCGCTGTCTAGTTGCGCCTGGCCAATCGTCATGCGTTGCTGCCAGATTTCACCCCATCCCGGCCGACTTTGCGCGAATCCCGTTTCTGCACTAATGAGGTAAACGCCAGACAAGAGAAAAACGGCCGACCAAAGCGCCGCCGATCGTGTAATATTCATGACTGCACCATGCAACAATTTGATAAACTACTGATTTGCGCCGTAAGCCTGTTAATTTACTCTGTCTGTGCTGGTTTTCCTAGCTTAAAGGCAAGCGAGCCGACTCAAGCCAAATACGGCACAACGTTAAGCCGCAGCACCGGCAACCACCTTTTTGTTTCTGTTCGGGTCAACAATCGCCCAGCCTGGTTTGCCATCGATACTGGCGCTGCCCTGAGCATCGTGGATTCCAACAAGGCGAAACTTCTCGGTTTGTCAATAGGTCCCGGCGTCATTCAGGTGCCAAAACAGATCGAGGTGAACAACCGGGTCGTTCCGGTGGCGTTGGTCGATAGCCTTTACGTTGGAAGCGACAATCTAGGCTCCGGGCCGGTGGCATTAATCGATCTCCGTGATTTCCGAGCCAGGCTCCGGGAGTCAGGCCATCGAGTAACGATGGACGGAATAATCGGGTTGGACATCTTGCAACGGTATGACGCCGTCATCGATTGCCGGAATCAACGGATTTACCTCACAGTTCCGGGGGAAGACCCGCGGGCAATTATTCAAAATACCAAGCGAGGCCGCTATAACGCCGTGCCGATGCGGATCACCCATTCCGGTGCTCTTGAAGTCGAAGGCCGGATCGGACGCAACCGGTACAGCTTCGTCGTTGACACAGGTGGATTCGCCACCTTGGTGCCATCGGAGGTGGCAAAGCAGAATGGGATTCCGGTTATTGGAACAACGGTCAATGCAAAGGGGATTCATTCAAAAGAACGGCCGGTCGGCGTCACCATTGCGCCCGAGTTTGATCTGGGCAATTACGCGCTCGGCCCGGCGTTGATCGGAGTCACAGGTTTGCCGGAAGGTCCTGAGGACCTCCGCTACCAGTTTGGCGGCCTGATAGGCGCCGATTTCTTTTTCGAACGCGGCGGCGTCATCGACATCGGGCGCAAGACGCTTTACTTCAAGTAAGGCGTTGCTCGTTTCGGTCCTGCACGACGATCAAGCCGGCTCTCTTGTTGCCGTCCCTGCTTTGGCTCAGTGCAAGACGAAGCCCGGGGTGCTACGCACCCGACGAGAAACAGAAGATAAGAAACGTGACCATGCGCACCGCAAAGGCCCACTGGGTGAACAGGGACACCATCGGTTGGATCGGAGCAGAACCGAGCGGCACTTATCGGCTGTATTATTCCGAGGGCGGCGAGATGGCAGCCCGGATGTCAGAGAGGGCGCTGCGCGGTACGTTCGTGCCGCTTTTGGTGGACCGAAATGGTTTGTCGCAGTTGGTCATCGACAAGATGCCATTCCTGAAGGATGCCATTGCCCTCAAAATTTCCCCGATGGATTTGGCTCGCGTTCCTGATTTGCTGAAAAGCGAATTGGTCCTCGCGAAAACGAATGACGAAATCATCGCCGACGCCACCTTTTTACAGATCGCCGGGGTCTTGGACGATCTCTTCTACTTCGACGGAGAACTCGGCGCCCATTTGGCCGAAGGGGAGATCCGGTTTCGTTTATGGGCACCGACGGCTCAATCTGTCCGGCTTTTCACCTATGACGACCCGGATGACGGGGCCAGGGAGATTTACCAGATGACCGAGCGTGAAGCTGGAGTCTGGGAGGTCCGGGTAGGGAACGCAGCCTGGCTGAACAGCAAGTATTACCTTTATGAAGTTGTCGTGTTTTCCCGACTGGAGGGCCGCATGGTCACGAACGTCGTCACTGATCCATATTCGGTCGGACTCGCGCCTAATTCTTCGAAGAGCCTGGTCGTCGACCTGAATTCCCCGCTCAGCCAACCGGACTCATGGAACCTAATTTCGAAACCGGAGCTGGCGAGTCCGACCGATGTGATCCTCTACGAGTTGCACATCCGCGATTTCTCGATATCGGATCGGACCGTTCCGGAGATTGATCGCGGAAGGTACACTGCGTTTACCCATGTTTTTTCAAACGGGATGCTGCACCTGTGGAGTCTGGCTAAGGCCGGCTTGACCCATGTGCATTTGCTTCCAGCGTTTGACTTCACGTCTGTCCCGGAGTTGGCCGGCGAACAGAAGATCGCACGAATCGATCGATTGACTTCGGCGCCGGATTCGACGGAACCGCAAAGTGCGATCGCTGCAGTGAAAGACCAGGATGGTTACAACTGGGGTTATGATCCCTACCATTACGCAACGCCGGAGGGAAGTTATTCAACGAATGCATACGGCATCACCCGGATCCGGGAGTTCCGCGCCATGGTGGACTCGCTGCATTTGATCGGGCTCCGAGTGGTGATGGACGTGGTTTACAATCACACCGCTGCAGCGGGACAGGATTCGTTTTCGGTGCTCGATAAGGTGGTTCCCGGGTACTACTACCGGCTCGACCGCAACGGCGACTTCTATACGAGCACCTGTTGTCCGAATACTGCTTCCGAGCACCGCATGTTTTTCAAGCTCATGCTCGACACGTTGAAAATTTGGGCGGAAGAATATCGAGTTGATGGGTTTCGTTTTGACCTGATGGGTTTCAGCTTCAAAAACAACTTGCTGGAGATCAAAAGGGCCCTCCATGAAATCGAACCGACGATTTGTCTGTATGGAGAAGGCTGGGACTTCGGTGAAGTCGCGGCCAACGCTTTGGGGGAAAATGCGACCCAGACAAATATGGCCGGAACCGGGATAGGCACTTTCAGCGACCGGGGTAGGGATACCATTCGTGGAGGACGAGCCTTTGACAGAGGGCATGATCTGGTGGCGGGGCAAGGGTTCATTAACGGGCTGTGGTATGATCAGAACGATTCCGGAACCGGAACTCTGCCGCAACTCCTGGAAGCAAGCGATCTGGTGAAGCTGGCGTTGGCAGGAACGGCAAAGGACTACCAGTTCGAAGACCATCGCGGCGCTTTGGTGAGAGGAGCGCAGCTCGGCTACAATGGCCAGCCTGCGGGCTATGCCAGTGACCCGAGCGATGTGATCAACTACGTTTCGGCGCACGATAACCAGACGCTTTTCGACAACAACCAATACAAGTTGCCATTCGGGACTGGGATCAGCGACCGCGTCCGCGTGAATAATCTGGGATTGGCGCTCGTCGGGCTGGCACAAGGGATACCGTTCTTTCACGCTGGCGACGATCTCCTGCGCTCGAAGTCATTCGACAGAAACAGTTTCAACTCTGGAGAGTGGTTCAATCGGCTCGATTGGACCTATCAAACGAATAATTTCGCCGTGGGATTGCCGCCGGAATGGGATAACCAAGATGATTGGCCGACGATGGCACCGTTTTTGAGAAATCGAGCGATTAAGCCTGGCTTCGAGGCCATTTATTCATCCCATCTTTATTTCAAGGACCTCCTTCGAATTCGCAAATCGACGCCTCTTTTTCGATTACAGACCGGAGAAGAGGTAAAGGAACGCCTGAAATTTTATAATGCCGGTGCGAACCAGCAACCAGCGCTGATTGTCATGGCCATTCTTGACCGGGAAGGACGTTCGCTCGATCGGGTCTGGCAAAGCGTGGTGGTCTTTTTCAACGTCGACAAAATTCAGAAAACAATCGTTCTCCCCGCCTATGCCGGTGTTCCTCTAGAGCTGCATCCCGTGCTCCGGCACTCCTCTGTCGATCTCTTGGTCAAGGAGTCTCGATACGATTCCTCGAGCGGTAGCTTCATCATCCCACCAAGAACGACCGCTGTTTTCGTGGAAAGGCGGCCAGGCGAATCGTAGAGGCGACTTGGGGAAGTGCGTTTAGTGTAAAATTGCATGGGTGAACTGGACCTCGTTCAAGACTTGGCCGTCGTAACATTTTTCGCCGGCATAGCCGGCTTTCTGTGCCAGAAGATCGGTCTGTCGAGCATCGTTGGTTTCCTGCTCGCCGGCCTTTTGATTGGACCGCACACGCCTCCTTTTTCGATCGTGGTGCATGAGGATCGGATAGAGGCTTTGTCGCAATTAGGCTTGGTCTTTCTCATGTTCTCGATCGGACTCGATCTGAGTGTCGGCAAGCTGCGGAGGATGGGAATGGGCATTGTCCTGGCGGTAGCACTGGGCGGGATCCTTGTTTTCAATATTGTCCGTTCAATTTGCCCATTTCTCGGAGTCAGCTCGTCGGAAAGTCTGTTTGTGGCTGGGATGCTGGTGGCATCCAGTTCGGCGATCATCGGAAAAATCCTCCCGGAAACCGGATTGATTCATCAGCGGGCCGGAAATCTGGCGATGTCTATCACGGTCCTTGAGGATCTCGTCGCGGTAGTCGTATTGACATTTATTTCGTCGGTCGCTCAGATGCACAAGGGCGCCGAAGCGAACATCGGAAGGATTCTTGGCGTTTTGCTGGTGTTCGTCACGGTGGTGGTGGTGGTCGGTTTATTGCTGCTTCCCAGGTCCTTGCAAAGATTGAACAGAGCCGGCACCGATCTGCTGACCATCACGGTCGCCGGCCTGGTTCTGGGAATCGCCGTGATTGCCGTGAAGACAGGTTATTCGTTGGCGCTGGGGGCTTTCCTGCTGGGGGCGATCGTCGCCGAGACACCGCAGCGCCCGACGGTTGAACGAGCGATGCAAGGCATGCGCGACGTCTTCATCGCAGTCTTTTTTGTCTCGATCGGGATGCTGCTGAATCCAACGCTCCTGCTCAAGAACTGGGTGTTAATATTGTCGCTCGGCGCGGTCACCATTCTAGTTCGCACCTTTGCCTTGAGCGCATCCTTATTGGTTACGGGAACCTCGGATCGCGATGCCTTTCGTGCCGCGCTGATGGTGACGCCGATCGGCGAATTTGCCTTTATCATCGCGCAGCTTGGGGTGTCGGCAGGCCTGCTTTCGTCCGACTATTATCCGATCGCGGTCGGCGTGGCGCTTTTCACTGCACTCGTCTCTCCGGTTTTGATCCGGCATTCCGGCCCGATCAGTGACGGTTGGTTGAAAATCCAGCCGAAATTCTTCTATGATTCGCTGGAACTCTACCAGCAATTCCTGGCTTCGGTCGGAGAACACCAACGGCGAAGCAAGGTTTTCGGTCTGGCCCGGCGAAGCCTTCCTCCCTTGGTAATCAGCGTCATCTTCGCATCGGGGATTCTGATCATCGCCCCATTTTTGTTCGGGCGGTGGAGCCTTTTGTTCCCGGCCAGCGCGGGTGACTGGCGGTTCCATCTATTTTGGGCCGTGATCGGCGTCGCGGCGGCCGGACCCCTCCTTGGTGTCTGGCGACGGTTGGCGGAGTTTTTCAAAGGGGCGGTTGAGATTGCGTTCGGTTCGCAACGTCCCATTCTTCTGGTGGGCCTCGACTTGGTCGCTGCACTTTTCCTTTTTGTTTGGATCTGGTTGGTGACTCCGGTGATTGGCGCCTACCCGTCTTTTCTTGGAGCGATATCGGGAACCGCAGCCCTGTACGCGCTCTTTTTTGGTCGCCGCCTGCAGACCGTGCAACACCGGATCGCTTCTGAACTCGCGGAAGCAATTCTTTCCCCTGAGGAACGGCGAAAGCGAAGTCACGAACACTGGTTGAAAGACCACCAGGAGTGGGACCTCAGTTTAAGTGAAATCCGAGTGCCTGACTCGGAAGCGTGGTTTGGCAAGAGCTTGGGCGACCTCTCTCTGCGCAGTCAATTCGGCTGCTCCGTGGTCGGCGTTGAACGGCAAGGGTATCCGGTCCCAAGTTCAGGTCCGGACACCGAATTGTTCCCGGGCGACGAACTTCTCGTGCTTGGCACTGCGACCCAGATTCAACATGTCCGCGCATTTTTCGATTCCAGCCCTGCCAGGACCGAAAAAGTGGACCTATTGGACGAAATCCGGCTGGAATCTGTGGACGTTTCGGAAAAAAGCCGACTTGTCGGTAACGCGTTGGCCGAGCTTGAGATCCCACGGCACACGGGCGTCCAGATCGTTGGCGTCGCGCGAGGGGACAATCGGATACTCTTCCCAGGCCCGTTTCAGGTGCTGGAAACAGGGGACTGGTTACTTGTCGTCGGTACGAGGGACCAGCTTCATCGGTTCCGCGAATGGATTAAGGAGCCTGGGTCGGTGAGCAATCACTAAGGATTGGTGAGCGATGCAGGCTCTGGGACCTCTTCCTGCGCGATATCGAGCACGCTCTTTGGTTTTCGGAGATTGCTATTCAGAACGTCCTTGTCCAATTCTTTCTCCCACCGGCTGACGACGATTGTCGCGACCCCGTTCCCGACGAGGTTGGTGAGTGCCCGGCATTCACTCATGAACCGGTCGATGCCAACGAGGATAGCCAGAGACTCGATCGGTACCGATGGTACAACCGAGAGCGTTGCGGCAAGCGTGATGAAACCAGCTCCAGTAACGCCGGTAGCTCCTTTCGATGAAAGCATCGCGACGACCAGCAGGACAAGCTGTTGGCCAAGTTCCAGATGCGTGTTGGTGGCCTGGGCGAGGAATACCGCCGCCATGGTCATATAAATGTTGGTGCCGTCCAGGTTGAAACTATAGCCGGTCGGAATCACCAGTCCGACAGTTGAAGAGGAGCACCCGAGCCGTTGCATTTTCTGAAGCATTCCAGGAAGCGCGGTTTCGGAGGAACTTGTGCCGAGCACGAGAAGAAGCTCTTCTTTGATATAGTTAAGGTAGCGAAAAATTGAGAAACCGTTGAAGGCGGCGATGGATCCCAGCACGATGACGACAAAGAGGGCCGCCGTCAGGTAGAAACAGAACATCAGGAAGCCCAAATTCTTCAATGCACCGATCCCCTGACTTCCCACCGTGAAAGCCATTGCACCGAAAGCGCCGATCGGCGCAAGTTTCACCAGCATCCGCATGATCCCAAAAAAGATATTTGCCGCCATGTCAACCGCGGTCAGAATCGGGGCTCCCCGAGCACCCATGAACGAAATAGCAAATCCGCTCAGGATGGCCACCAGAAGCACCTGGAGAATATCGCCCGAGGCAAAAGCGTTGAAAAAGGAGGAAGGAATAATGTTCAGCAGAAACTCTACCGGGTCGAGTGAATGAGCCTTCTGCACGAACGTTTGGGACTGCTGAACTTGAGCCGGATTCAGGGACTTCGGATCAATGTTGAAACCGGCCCCGGGTTGCAAAACGTTCACGACAATTAGGCCGATAAAAAGCGCGAAGGTGGAGACGACCTCAAAATAGAACAGAGCCTTGATCCCCACCCGGCCAAGTTTTTTCAGGTCGCTCATCGAGGCAATTCCGTGAACGACCGTGCAGAAAATGATCGGGGCGATGATCATCTTGACCAAATTGATGAATCCATCTCCCAGGGGTTTCAGGCTTTTACCCAGACCCGGGTTAATACAGCCGACCACGATCCCGAGGAACACGGCCATGAGGACCTGGATATAAAGAATGCGGTACCACGGTTTCCTGTCAGTAGGGTCGTGCATGAGGGAAGTTGAGGGGGAGTTCTCACCTTGAGCCGCGGACGCCCAAGCGGATGGATATTAGGACAAAAGCGTAGTCCGCACAAGATGTTCGTTTGCAGATTGGAGGCCACCCGAGGCCACCCGCGGACAGAAGTAAGCAAAGAGGATTTGAACAGAAGGAAGCAAAGGTAACGAAGGGCAAAGGGGACTGGCGTTCCGTGATGGTCCTTCGACAAAATCGCGTTTGATTGTGTTACGTTGGGCGGGCCTGGTCTTTGACGGCGGACAGAAGGAAGCAAAGAGGATTTGAACAGAAGGAAGCAAAGTTAACGAAGGGCAACGGGGCTGGCGTTTCGCGATGGTCCTTCAACAAAA
The DNA here is from genome assembly GCA_035483355.1 of Chthoniobacterales bacterium. Lineage (GTDB taxonomy): Bacteria > Verrucomicrobiota > Verrucomicrobiia > Chthoniobacterales > JAFAMB01 > JAFAMB01. Next base: position 28,112 of record DATHPZ010000082.1, read on the forward strand.
TCGCGTTTGATTGTGTTACGTTGGGCGGGCTTGGTTTTGACGGCGGACAGAAGGAAGCAAAGAGGATTTGAAGAAGGAAGCAAAGGTAACGAAGGGCAAAGGGGGCTGGCGTTCCGTGATGGTTCTTCGACAAAATCGCGTTTGATTGTGTTACGTTGGGCGGGCTTGGTCTTTGACGGCGGACAGAAGTAAGCAAAGAGGATTTGAACAGAAGGAAGCAAAGGTAACGAAGGGCAAAGGGGACTGGCGTTCCGTGATGGTCCTTCGACAAAATC
>DATHPZ010000083.1:0-3834 GCA_035483355.1 Chthoniobacterales bacterium
CGCGTTCGCCAACTTCTGGCGATGCCGAACGGTATTGTGCTGCTGACCGGACCGACCGGCTGCGGAAAGTCGACGACGCTTTATACGTTTCTCGCGAGTTTAAACACCAAAGAGCGTCGGATTGTGACCATTGAGGATCCGGTCGAATACAAATTACCGGGAGTCATCCAGATTGCCGTAAAGCCGGAGATTGATCTGACCTTCGCCAACGGGCTCCGAAGTATCCTGCGAGGCGATCCGAATGTCATCATGGTGGGAGAGATGCGGGACCGTGAAACGGCCGAGATTGCCATCCGTGGCGCTCTGACGGGACACCTGGTGTTCAGCACCTTGCACACGAACGATGCGATCGGCGGAATTACCCGGCTGGTGGACATGGGAATCGAGCCGTTCCTGGTCGCCAACGCCGTCCGCGTGTTCATTGCCCAGCGCCTTGTCCGGGTGCTTTGCTCAAATTGCAAACGTTCTGTCGAGCACGACGAAGCCTATTTGAAACATATTGGATTTCCGCTGGAGCACGCCTCAAAAACGATGGCCTCCGTCGGCTGCGAACATTGTCGGCACACCGGTTACGAGGGCCGAGCCGCAATCTTTGAATTCTGTCAGGTGTCTCAGCGGCTCCAGGATTTGATCACTCAGGGTCGTCCCGCGTCTGCCATGCGCGTGGCGGCTGTGGAAGAAGGGATGATTCCTTTGCGTCTTTATGGCTGGACCAAGGTTATTGGCGGGTTCACGACGGTGGAAGAAGTTGTGCGGGTGACGGCTTCGGATCTTGAGATGTCGGACGAGTGATTGTCATGGCTCTGTATTCCTACAACGCCGTCAGTCGAGAAGGAACTCGCGTCTCCGGTCAAGTGGAGGCACAGAGCCGTGCAGAGGCTTTCCGCAAATTGGACAGTGAACGCCTGCAACCTATCTCTCTGGTGCAGAAGGATGGCATCGAAACCAATGTTGCCCGGGTTCGAACAGGCGAAGAACCGGTAGCGACGCGAAATATCCGGTTATCAGGCAGCCAGATTATCTTGTTCACCGAAGAGATGAGCGACCTTCTCGATGCTGGAATGCAATTGGAGCCGGCGCTCAGAGTTATGGAAGGCAGGAATGAACTCTCCAGTATCAAATCCGTGGCCTCGGCTCTTCGGCAGCAGGTGCGGGAAGGAAGCAGCCTGTCCAGTGCGCTCCGATTGGTTTCGCCGTCGTTCGGAGATCTTTTTTGCAACCTTGTCGCTGCGGGCGAACTGAGCGGGTCATTGCCCCATCTGCTGCGTCGCCAGGCCACGTTTCTGGTCACGCTCGACGATCTGCGCAAAAAGGTCGTGAGCGCGCTGATCTACCCGGCAATGATCTTTGTGCTGGGGATCGGCCTGATTTTTCTCTTCATGAGTTACCTCGTCCCGCAACTAACGACCCTGTTCCAGAAGACCGGAAGGGACCTGCCCTTGTTGACGAGAATTCTCGTGCAGACAAGTGACGTTTTCTCTCATTACTGGTGGGCCATTGTCGGGGGCATCATCGCGGTAGTCGTTGGTTTTCTTCAGCTTATCCGCACGGGGCCTGGACGACGATGGTGGCATCGCGCCCAACTCAAGCTTCCGCTGTTCGGTTCGGTTCTGCGCGGGCGGTTTTATGCTCAATTCTCGGAGACCATGGCGAATCTGATCGCCAATGGCATCCCCCTTTTGAACAGTCTCCGACTCATGACGAGCGCGATCGGAAATCTGCACCTGCGCGGTTTGATGGAAAAAGTCGTGGATATGGTTCGGGAGGGTGGTTCGCTTTCCCGCGGGCTCCAGCGAATCGGCGAGTTTCCCCCGCTATTCATCGACATGATTGCGGTTGGAGAACAAACCGGTGACCTGGCTAAGGCACTCGAGAGGGTAGGTCGCCGCTACGACAAAGAATTAAACATCAAGATCCAACGCCTGACTGCCCTCGTTCAACCGGTGGTGATTCTCGTGATGGCCGGGATGGTTGGAGTGATCGCGTATTCGATCATCAACGGGATTTTCGATGCCGTTTCTGGGCTTCGTCCGCAGTAGCCGCGCGAATTCTATGAGCCAAATTCGTTTGTTAAGCGTGGATTTCGACGGGACCTTGGTCCGTAACTGGGCCCCTCCTCCCTATCCCGAGGAGCTCGTCGAGATTTTGAACGAGCTTCGCCAAAACGGAGTACTGTTGGCCATCAATACCGGCAGAACCGTTCGCCTGGTCGAGGAAGCTCTGGGAAGTACCGGATTTCCCGTGAGACCAGATTTTGCGTTAACCAGCGAGCGAGAAGTTTTCCGTTGGAATGGTTCAACTTGGGAGGATTTCGGAGGATGGAACTCTCGATGCCGGGAGGAGCACGATACACTCTTCGCGAATTGTGGGGCGCTGTTGCAGGCGATCGAGCAACATCTCGAAACGACGACCGCCGCTCGGCTCCATTTCGATGAGGACCGGTTTTCGGGTGTTGTCTCGACGACAGTTGCGGAGATGGATGAAATCTGCCGATTCGTCGAAACGAAACGTTTCGATTTCCCGGATTTCGCGTACCAGCGAAATTCGGTTTACCTCCGGTTTTGCCATTCAGCCTACCACAAAGGCGCCGCTTTGGCCGAGTTGCAGCGGCTGACAGATATCTCCAGAGACGAGACATTTGCGGCAGGAGACAATTTCAATGATTTGCCGATGTTAGACATCGCTTTTGCTCGTTTCCTGGCCTGTCCCTCGAACGCACTCGAGGACGTCAAAGTGACGGTGAGGAACCAAGGGGGCTTTGTTGCCTCCCAGGATAGCGGCTTCGGAATGTGCGAAGCGCTGAGGCACTTCTTTCCGAACCTCTCCTGAAGCGGAAGTCAGAAGTTGCAGCGTGCAGCAGTTGCAGAATGGGCCGCAGCTTTCGGTTTGATGGGTGATGGGCGATGAGGAATTCGACTTGGCGAGCAGTCGATTCGACGCCAGTATTTGTTCCCGGTCAGAGGTATTGCCTCCTCAACACTTTGGCTCCTGCCCAAAAAGCAGTGGTATTTTTCGGCCTAGCCGAAGAGTCTACTGCAACAGCCTGAATTTTCGGAAATTTTAAGATCACTCTTTCAGTTTGCCGTGATGAGCGAGAAAATCCTGATCGTCGAGGACGAATTAGATGTTGCAGAACTGCTCGCGCATCATCTGCGAGGGGAAGGATTTGCTGTCGATATTGTCAATAACGGACGTGTCGCGCTCGCCGCGGTCAATAATCAGCGGCCGGCGCTGATTGTTCTTGATTTGATGCTTCCGGAAATCTCAGGTTTGGATCTTTGCCGAATGATCAAATCCAATCCTGGAACAAGAGACCTGCCGATCGTTATGCTTTCCGCCAGAATCGAAGAGATCGATCGCGTCCTGGGATTTGAGCTCGGCGCCGACGATTATGTTGTCAAACCGTTCAGCCCTCGGGAGCTGGTATTGCGGATCCGGGCTATTCTCCGGCGCCTTTCCCAGGATAAAGAAAAAGCGTTGCTTTGCGTGGGCGACCTCGTACTCGATCGCTCTCGTCACGAAGTGAGGGCGGCTGATCGGGTGATCGACTGTACCGCGACCGAATTTAAGCTGCTGGCCGTCCTCATGGAACGACAGGGCCGAGTGCAGGAACGTGATCGCCTTTTGAGCGATGTCTGGGGCTATGATTCGGTGATCGATACACGGACGGTGGACACTCACATGCGCAGGTTGCGCGATAAATTGGGCCCCCATGGATCTTATATTGAAACCATACGCGGCTTTGGCTACCGGTTGGCGCCGCAGGAAGGGACGTGAGGTGCTGGCACGATTTGTTTCCGAATTGTCACCGGGACGCAACACGATCGTAACAAA
>DATHPZ010000084.1:0-19606 GCA_035483355.1 Chthoniobacterales bacterium
ATCCGGAAGACAAACTAAGTCGCGATTGGACGATCGTGAAAGGTTCCGCCGAACAACCCGGTGAGGTGCTCGAGAATGGCCAAGTCCTCAAACTGCTGCCGCCGATTCGACATCAAATCGTCGCGTATGATTACGGCATCAAATTTAACATTCTCAGGAGACTGCGTCAGCAGGGGTCCAAAGTGACCGTGGTACCTGCCACCACCTCTGCGGAAGAGGTCCTGGCGATGAAACCGGACGGAATCTTTCTGTCCAACGGGCCGGGCGATCCAGCCGCTTTGCCTTACCTTTCCGGTGAGCTGAAGAAGCTCTTCGGGCGCTGCCCGATTTTCGGCATTTGTCTTGGGCACCAATTGCTCGGTCTGGCATACGGAGGAGAGGTATTTAAACTCAAGTTTGGCCATCGCGGAGGCAATCAGCCGGTCAAAGATTTAACGAATGGAAGGGTATCCATTACGTCGCAAAACCATGGGTTCGCGATCGACGCGGCTTCTTTACCGGCCAATGTGAAAGTGACGCATATCAACCTGAATGATCAAACCGTGGAAGGGATGCGGCACGCGGAATACCCGATCTTCAGTATCCAATATCATCCCGAGGCATCTCCGGGCCCGCATGACGCGAGTTATTTTTTCAAGGAATTCGGCAAGCTGATGGACGATCATCGTTCCGGGGAAGAGATCGGAGATTAACTTGATCAGACCAATGCGCGGGCTTGAATACAGAAATTCGTCGTTCTATGCGAGACGGCAAGACCGGTGAGGCACCTCGCTTGGAGTCGAGAGTTGTGCGCGTGCCCGAGTTGCTCTGTCCAAAGACGCCTCGCTGGAATTTATCTTCGCTCGATGCGCTAAACGGCGTCTGGGCAAATTGTGCCAGAATTTCTCTGCGCGAGAACCTGACGGGGCGCCAACCGCGATGGGGAACAGAAGTACGCCTCGGCTGGAGCGGTGATGTTCTGCACGGACTTTATCTGTGTCAGGATCCAAATCCATGGGCGACAAAGATGGCCCGGGGCGACGCATTGTGGGAAGAAGAAGTGGTCGAAATCTTTCTGGATCCGTTTGGGGATTCACTCTCTTATTTTGAGATCGAGATCAATCCGCTGAACACCGTGACCGATCTTTTCGTCCGACGGACCCGGACGGGATCGAAGAAAGACTTCAGATGGAATTGCGATGGCCTGGTCACAGCCTGCGGCACGCTGGCATACGGTTGGGTGGCAGCATTCCAGATTCCCTTTGAGTCTCTCGGCGATTGTCATCCGACGCGTTCCCCGGTTTGGCGGGTGAACTTTTCGCGGATCGAACGACCGAAAGATCAACCGCTCGAATTGTCCGCCTGGTCCCCAACCCTCTTCACAAGTTTTCATGTGCCCAGCCGATTTGGAGTATTGCGCTTCGATGGTGCGTAGACGCCCTGAGAAAGGACTCAGGACTCTTGATTTTTCCAGGCACAGCGCAGAAAGTCGTTGGTACTAAACACCCAGAGGGGTCAACGGATCCAGCGATTGCGAGGAGAAATTATGGATGAACATCAGGATGCACAAGATGCGGCGAACAGCGCTAAAGACCACGTAAAGAGCGCGGCGGAGGATTTCAAGACAGCGGCCAGCGCGAAAGCCGAAGAGATCCGGCGCGCGGCCGAGCAAAAGGCGGATGAACTTCGGCACGCGGCGGAAGACAAAGCCCGCGAGTTCCGCGGCGCGGCGGAAACCGCCTGGACTGATGCCCGATCCAAGGCTAAAACATGGCAAGCTGACAGCGAAACCTACATTCGCGAAAACCCGACCAAGGCGATCTTGGTCGCGCTCGGTCTAGGATTCTTGTTGGGGCTCATGTTCCGGAAATAATTCATGGATCCTGATGCTCCGCTCGGGGCTCAAGCTTCGAAACAGTCTACGAGCGACTCAGTTCAACGCTGGGTAGCTTCGTTTCTGGGTTATCTGGAGCTCAGGCTACGGCTCGTTGGGCTTGAATCAAAGGAAGCCGGCGTTCATTTGCTGGTACTCGCGCTGCTTTTTGTCGGCGCAGTCGTATTCTTTGTCGGCTTCCTTGTCATGTTGCTCGTGTTTCTGCTCTACCTTTTGACGCTTGTTTTCCATTGGGGATGGGGTTGGAGCGCGCTCGCCTGTGGAGTGGTATCTCTTCTAGCAGCTATCGCGGCCGGGGTGATTCTTCGATTCCGGATCGTTAAGCCTCTGTTTCCAACCACGCTCGCCGAGTTTAAAAGGGACCGCGAATGGCTGACTCACCAGACGAAAGAAAGCGAATAATTGCAGAGCTCGCGCGCAGGCGAGTCGAACTGCGCGATCAGTCTCTGCTGGTGCGCCGGAATCTGGATGTTGGACGTCGGATGTCCGAGTCATTAAGAAATCATTCCTGGAGTTGGATGAGCCTGGCTGCGATTTTCGGCTGGCTCCTCTCTCGTTTACCGGCCAGGAAAAAGAAAATTTATATTCACACTGCGGATACCGCGAAAAAGGGGGGCTATGGCGAAGGTTTCATGGTTCAGATCTGGAAGGGTGTATGGTCGATCGCCAAACCACTGCTCGTGGCCTACCTGACGAAGAGAATTGCCGAAAAGGCCAAGATCCCCGGTGCCAAGTGGCTTTAGCGCGAAAATCTCACAAGCCAAAGCGCTGGTGAGATTTCGCGCTGTAGAGCCGCCTAGATAGCGGCTCGGGAGGAGGATTGGATCGTGGCCTGTTTCTGTTTGGCGCGGTGTGCCCGGCCCAATTGAGCACTCGGTTTTCTTTGATTTGACCAACCTCCGAAGAATCCGGACGAGGACAAGCTCGACAGGACACTAACCTGCATCGCTCACAATGCCTGGCAACGAGGCCACAGCCCCGAATCCTTCCCAAGGAACTTCTGCGACCATGCGTCAGACCTTGCGCCCAAACTTTTTTTCCAGCTCTCCGTAGCCAATCTGAATCATGGTCGGTCTTCCGTGCGGGCAACAATAGGGGAGTTCGCAGTCCATCAGGTCCCGGAGCAACTTTTCCACTTCTGGCCGGTGTAACTCGTCGTTGGCCTTGATCGCGTAACGACAGACAGTCCTGGCGATCACATCTTCGCCCATCCGCAATCGGGAGGTGGTGGTTGTCATGGAGCGGAGCTCGTCCACAAGCTGCCTGATCGTAACACTCGGATCATCTGTGCGGAAAAACTGTGGAATCCCGTCGATTTTCAACGTGGAATTGCCAAACGGCTCCAGAGCGAATCCCATTTTTTCGAGCGCTTGCGCATTCGTCGCGATCCAATCGTAATCCTTCGGAGTGACCCCGACCGTAAGCGGAATGAGGAGACGCTGTGTCGGAACGCCTTCTAATTCCATCTGCCGTCGCAGTTTTTCAAACAAGATCCGTTCATGAGCTGCGTGTTGGTCGACGAGGACGAGACCTTCCTCGTTTTCCATCAGGATATACAGCTTGCCGAGCACGCCGAGAATCTTGAATTCGTTGGGTGCTTCAGGGCGATAGTTCGGAGCGGGAGCGGCGCTGGTCGGCTGGCAGGACTCTGCCGCCGGTGGAACGGCGACCGGAAGCGGAGCGGAATTGACCGGAGTCGCGTGAAATTCCGCCCAATCCCGTCTCAACGCGAATTGTTCGGCGGCCGGGATGAGCGCCGGGGTCGAATCGGTAACCGGTTCGCGGAGTGGCGTTTTCGGCGTTTCGACGGGTTTCTGGAACGAATGAGTCCAGCGTTGCCGGTCTGTTTCAAGCGTTTTCCGAATTGTCTCTGCGACACCGTTTCGGACCGAATCCGGTTCTCGAAAGCGGACCTCCCGCTTTGCAGGATGAACGTTCACGTCGACTGCCTCCGGATCCATTTCCACGAACAGAAAGGTCACCGGGTACTGACCCTTCATCAACGCGGTGTGATAACCCTCGCGCAAACCGTGTTGAATCGTGATATTTTCCACGGGCCGCCCGTTCACAAACAGGACCTGTTCGGCTCTCGTGGACCGGCTCACCCCTGCTTTGCCGATCAAACCGGAAATAGTGATTCCATTGACCGCCTCGGGGATGATTTCCAGCAGTTTTTCGAACAGTTCCGATCCGCGAAGATCTCTGATGCGGTCGGCCAGCGTTTTCACGGGCGGCGCCTGGAAGACGACGGTCTGGTCACGAATAGAAACAAACCCGATGTTCGGATGACCAATCGCTTGCAGAGAAAGCTGGTGTTGAACGTGACTGGCTTCGGTATTTTCGCTCCGGAGAAACTTTCGTCGCGCCGGCAGATTGTAGAACAGGGAACGCACCTCGATTTGAGTGCCGGGTGCTTCGCCGGAGGCCCGGACGGCATCCATCTTTCCCCCATTGACGAGAATCTCTGTTCCTTCCAGCCCGTCGTGGAGCCGGGTTGACAACCGAAAACGGGAGACGCTCGCGATACTCGGCAGCGCTTCGCCGCGGAAGCCAAGGGTGTGAATCCTCGCCAGATCGTGGCCGGATCTGATTTTGCTGGTCGCGTGCCGTTCGAGACTGAGCAGCGCGTCATCCCGGTCCATGCCAATACCGTCATCGACGACACGAATCACGGCGGCCCCGCCGCGCACGATCGCCACTTCGATCCGGCCTGCACCTGCGTCGATGCTGTTTTCGACGAGTTCTTTCACCACGGACGCCGGTCTCTCAATCACTTCTCCGGCAGCAACCTGGCTGGCGACTTCTTCCGGTAAAAGCACGATTCGGCCCACGACACAGAGAGTACAACCAAGTGAGAAAAGCGAACAGCTTTAAACGTTCGGCGTTCACCGTTCACCGTTCACCGTTCACCGTTCAGCGTTCGGCGGGCGCAGTCAGGGCGGCGGCGCACTTCAGGCCAAATACATCAACAACGTGCCAGTTCAGAGACGTATTTGATATAGGACTGCTGAATGCGTTGCGCTCGACCACCAACGGATCGCCCCCGGAACGCCGCCGGTGAACGCCGCCGGTGAACGGTGAACGGTGAACGGTGAACGGCGAAACGCCCCTGGCGTTGACTTTCTGCCAAGGTGTCGCTTAATTGGAGGAAGCAATGATCACTGTGACAGACTCTGCTTTTAGACGACTGCACGATCTTATCGCGGAAAACCCTGAGTACCGCGAAAAGGGGCTCCGTATTTTCGTTGAAACGGGCGGTTGCGCCGGGATGCAGTATGGGATGCAGTTCGACCAGGCAAAGCAGGGAGATCATCGCATCGAACAAGACGGCGTCGAGGTATTGATCGACACCTATAGCGCAAACTATCTCGCGGGCGCGACCGTTGATTTTGCGGACGGTCTGACCGGCGCCGGGTTTAAGATCACGAACCCGAATGTCGCGCGAAGCTGCGGTTGCGGCAGCTCTTTTGAAGTTGCTCGTGAAGGTTAGTGGAAACCCCTTTCCGTGTTTGCCCGTCAGCTGAACCATGAAAACGGTCGAGCTTGGACGATCAGGCAGAAAATCTCGTCAACAACCGGAGAGCGATAATTTATTTGGTTGGACGGTTTTTATCCTGTTGCTCTGCGGATTTGCCGTCGCTTGCTGGATTGGCACGTTTTACATTTTCAGCCATCCGGAAGAACCGTTCAGTTATCATATCCTCGCAAAATTAAAGAAACTTGATCCGCCAAAGCGGTTCGAGTTAACGGCGGCGCCGGTCGGCGAGTTTTTGGCGCCCGATAAGCTCTTGACCAAATATGGGGCAATGAGCGCCTGGCAAATTGATGAGGAAAGCAAGAAATTACTGCGGGCATTTCTGCGAAATTACGACCACCAGGTTGGTAAGGTTCCGTACGTTACCGGAAAATTTACGGTGCTGAACAGTTACCCCTTGTCGCAGACCAAGTTTTGTGATTCCGGTGTCGTGGTCATTGCCCAGTCGGTCGATGTCCCGACAATTTACATTGAACACCTGTTTCCAGCCGGAGCCGATCAATTGGCTGCGATGCAGCGAACACTGACGACCGGGCTCGGGATCGAGCTTCGGCGTTCGTACGATTTGTCGGCGATCGTCCACATTCACAATCTCAATGGCCGGCTGCTTTTTACCTGTATTCCGCTGCTGTACGGTCCGTACGGAACGACGCAGGGTGGCTCCGGTTTCCAGCTTGATCCGCCAAAGTCCGTGAACTTAAAGGCTGGACTCCCGCTGATCGGCCAACCCCAGTTTCACGATGCCGAGCTACGATTGGCTCAATACCGTCGCGCGATGGCCAGCCAGGAGACCGCATCGGCCCAGACCAATGCGAAATCGCAGCCCAGTCTGGTGGGTACGGAACCTTCGGTTTCAGCCACTCCCGCTTCGACCAGTGCAGCGACTGGGGTCGCTGTGGGAACTCCAAAACCAGTCGTGACACCGTCCGCGAAAGCGAGTCCGCACGAGGTAGCGGCAGCGAGCGCATCAGCAGCGCCGAAAGCTTCGCCCGTGGCTACTGCGACGCCGCCGGCGATCGCGTCAGCCACTCAACCGTTGCAGCCGTTCCTCACCGCTTCACCGACGCCTGCCACCGGCGAACGAGTCGAAACGTGGCAAACCTATCGGCCAGGTCAGATGCCCCGCGGTCGCCTGCTTGATGTCGATCAGACCACTGAACTCGCAGACAAGGGAATTGGGAACGCGACAATCTATCTGCGTGGAGATTTCACCGTCACGGCCGCGCGGGAGAATCGGGTAGTCTTGCGGCCGCGTCAGTCTTTGGCCGATCATGTTTTGAACCGCGGGAATGCTCGTATCATCGTCGAATATCCGCGCGGAACCCCAACACCCCGAGAGGGAGAAACCTTTCAACGCGCAACGGATCGACCGTTCCAGATTGAGGATGTCCGGCGCGGAGCAGACGGCCAGGTGAACATCTATGTACGGGAGGTGACCCTGGTGGAGTAGCCAAGGAGACAAGGAGACAAGGAGACAAGGAGACAAGGAGACAGGGGTCGGGAGCGACCCCACCCACGGGCGAGCGCGTCTAGATTTGAGAAGAAAACGCTCTCCGCGGACCTCGGAGTTTTCAGGGAAGATCGGAGCAGGCGTCAAATACCGAAGGATGGGCCTCCGCAAGTATTGACCTCAAAAAAACCAACCGCTACTCGAATCGAAAACTTTGTCGGATGGGGAATCTGATCATCGTCCAAAAAGCGTCGCCCTCTTCCGCAACTCCTGAATCCTGTCTCCTGACTCCTGTGTCCTTCCCGCTAATAGACATCCCTCTTGTAGCGTTTTTCTTTCCTGAGCGTTTCAACGTATGCGGCGGCGGACTCAGGAGAGAACCCACCCTCTTTTTCGACGATCCGATGAAGAGCGGTGTCGACGTCCTTTGCCATTCGAGCCTCGTCACCGCACACGTAAAAGTGGGCACCCTCCTGCAGCCAGGCAAATACCTCTTTTGCGTTCTCCAACAAACGCTGTTGGACGTACACTTTGTAGGCCTGGTCGCGGGAAAAGGCCGTGTGCAATCTCGTCAGAACCCCATCCTTCTGGAAAGACTCAAACTCATCTCGATAAAAATAATCGCATCGTGACCGTTGCTCCCCGAAAAACAGCCAGTTCTTCCCCGAAGCGCCCATCGCTTTTCTTTCCTGCAGGTAGGCTCGGAATGGGGCAACCCCGGTGCCAGGTCCGACCATTATGATCGGCTTATCCGGATCTTCCGGCAGACGAAAGCCTTTTGCGACGTGAACGAACATGGGAACCGGGGTGCTTCTGTCGATCCGGTCGGCAAGATAGGTCGTAGCCACTCCTTCGCGCTTTCGTCCGTGGCTTTCGTAGCGCACACTCGCGACAACAAAATGAACCTGCTCGGGAAAAGCCTTAAGGCTGGATGCTATCGAGTAGAGGCGCGGCTGCAATTTGCGAAGTTTGGTGACAAACTCGTCCGGAGTGAACCGAAGAGAGGGCGCGTCGAGCAGAAAATCGACGATTTCGCGGCCCCACAGGTAGTGCTCGAGTTCCTTTTTTCGTTCGGGTAGCATCAACTCTCGCAACTCGCTGGCGTTCTGCCCGCGCTCGACAATCGCTTCCAAAAACTGTTTCGACGGCTGGGTGATCTGGTAGTGCTTCAGGAGACCATCGCGGATGGAAAAGGCTTCGCCCTCTTTATTTTTGACTTGCTCATCCCCGGAAAAGCCCAACGCGTCGAGAAGATCTTGCACCAGTTGAGGATTGTTCCGAGCGTGGATACCCATTGAATCCCCGACCTCGTACTGAAAACCGGATCCGGCCAGCGAGAACTCGTAGTGCCAAGTCTCCTTCTCTGAACCTTCCTGGTTCAATTTCTCATGGACGAGAAGTCTAGCTGGAAATGGATTTTTGCGAGAATACGGAGCGGCTAGCAACGACGTGGACATAAAACCGGAAAAGATATTGGCGAGGCAAGTCGCAGGCAAGGGGGAAGTTGTCAGTGGTCAGTGGTCAGTGGTCAGTTTGAAACCAATAGCTCGAACTAGTGCATCGTCTCATAAGTGGGAGGCATACCGTTGGCTTCAAAAGGGTCTGGAGGCTAGGCGTGAGTGAGGAGCGTATCCGCTGCGATACGTAACGAACGAGCAACGACGCAGACGGACCCTTTTCAAGCCAACCCGGAGGGCCGATGGCGCTTTGGCCGATTTTCCGCGTTGCTCGTTCCTCACGCACGGATCAAAGTATGCTCGTCGCTCGCGCCTTGAAAATCGGTCAAATCGCCGATGGCGGTATGCCTCCCACTTATAAGACGATGCACTAGGTTGATGCGTCATCGTAACTCTTTCCGCGAAATGCATACCCCTAAGATGTTTCCTCTCCCCACTGACAACCGACAACTGACAACTGACAACTCCCTTTCACCCTGAAACTTTAACCAGTGGATTCAGAAGATCTTCGACGCTGACAATGCCGATCGTATTTCCCTGCTCATCGACGACTGCGGCGAGGCTGCTGGGTGCGGCGCGGAGCCTTCTTAAGACGATCGACGCCTGGTCGTCCGATCTCACGGTCAGAATACGGCGAATGTAATCTCGCACGGCGGAGATGGATGGCTGGTCAACAACCAAGTCAAAGACACTCACCATTCCGACGATCTTGCCCCGAGCGTCTACCACAGGGTAACGGTCAAATTGCGAGCGGCGCGACACTTCGATTAGTTGTTCAATCGTGGTCTCCGGAAGCACAGTAACAACGTTGGAGATGGCAACCATGACGTCCCGCACCTTGACCGAGCGGAAATCGACGACGTTGTGAATCATTTGTCGTTCGATGCTGCTCAAAATTCCCATACGTTCAATTTCGCTGGTGACGTATTTCAGATCCTCCCGAGCGACAAATATTTCCCGCGGACGCTTCAGCCCGAGAAAAGTTTTGGCAATGACAGATCCGACATAAATAGCCGGTGTTAGAATCTTGGCCACGAGATCCAGCGGAATGGCCAGTGAGGCGAGTTCCTTGTAGGCAAGACGACGAAAAATCGCCTGCGGCAAAAATTCGGCGACCAAGAGGAAGAGCGGCAAGGCGAGTATGAGAGTCAGGAAATATCCGGCCCAGCTGAACCAGCTAACGAGAATGTTCACCAGCAGTACCAACGCGGCGATATTCAGCAGGCTCGTGATCACAAGAGCCGTAACCAGCAGCCGCGCAGGCTGTTCCAAAAGCTGTTGCAGTTGAACCGCGGCACGATCTTTCCGGCGCGCAAGCCGGCGCAACCGCAAGCGGTGCAAAGAAAGTATCCCCGCTTCTGTACCGGAAACAAAGAACGAGGCGCCCAGGCAGAAAAACAATAAAAACCACGTCATGCGTCCGTCTCCGACGCGAAGCCTTCCATTTTCTCCACCGCGACCTCGAGCACCCGTTTGCGACTGCTTTGGCGAATTTCCAGGCGAAGCGGAGGGATCTCGACGCTGGTCCCGGGTTTCGGGAGGTACCCGAGTTGATTGAAAATTAAACCACCGATCGTATCGAGACCTTCTCGTTCCAAGTTGACGCCAACCAACTCGCCCAAATCATCGAGACGGGCACCGCCGCTGGCCAGCCACTTTCCTTTGCCGATCTCTTCAATGTAGAGGGCTTCGTCTCCGCGCGGCACCGCATCGCCGATCACTTCTTCGAGTATGTCGTTGAAAGTGACGACTCCTTCCGTGCCGCCAAACTCGTCCACCACAATGGCAAGACGCTGGGTATGCGTGAGAAAACCTCGGAGCAAATTGAATGCCGGCATCGTCTCCGGCACGAAAGAGGGCGCCTCGAGGCGCTCCGTATAGTGCTCGTCGTGATCCAGAAGGAAGCTCTTCACGTCGAGAACGCCTAGAATTTCGTCGGGGCTGTCACCGTAGACAGGCACTCTGCCATGGCGTTTTACCCGGACCTGCGCGATCACCTCCTCATTCGTAAGGGTATCCGGAATCGTGAAGGCATCGACACGCGGGGTCATGCAATCTTTGACCGTCTTGTCGCCCAGTTTGATGATCTCCTGGATCATTTCCCTTTCGCCAGGACTGAGTTCTCCTTTTTCCACGCCCAATTCCACCAGGCTTTCCAGTTCTTCGTCGTCCAAGTGGTCTTGCGGAAACGGTCTCTTTTTCGCAAACAGATCTGCTGTTTTTTCGGCGAGTTCCTGCATGCACCGTGAAAATGGCTCCGCTATCGGCATCAGCACAGCGAGGATTCGCATGGCGCTTTTTGAAAATCGAAACGGATCCGCCAGGGCAAGGACCTTTGGCAGCAGATCGCAAACAAAGACGATCAATCCGAAAATCACCAGGGTCTTGACCCAATTGGGAACCGGCGCCGGGATGGTGTTCACGAAAACCAGCGCCAGAATGATCAGCGGAATGTTCACGAGCGTGTCAGTGAGGAGAATCACGCTGAGAACGCTTCTGGAGTTTAACATCAGTTTTTCAAACTGCTCCGCGACCAGCGGTTCGCGTTCCCTCCAGCGGCGTACCTGAAACCCGTTGATTGAAAAGAGGGCAGTTTCCATGCCAGAGAAAAAGGCGGAAATTACGGCCAGCAAGGCGAGTACTAAACAGGTCAAAACAGCTACTGGAATCGACATCATTTGCCTTGATCCGCGTTGGCGGATTTCCCCACTGCACGGAATTCTCTTTGCGATCAGCGGGCTGACAAGCAAATTCAGAGGAAGCAGGAATGAAAAAAGGTCAAAAAATTCAAGCGTTTGTCGAGTCCATGAGCACCGGATCGACCCATGATCCGTGTTATGAGGGCTATTTCATTTGCTTTAACGAACAGAAATACTACGAGGCGCACGACGTGTTGGAACACCTCTGGCTGAAGGAAAAGGGCGCCGCTCATCAATATTTCAAAGGGCTCATCCAATTGGCTGGCGCCTTTGTGCATCTGCAGAAGCAATACAGGCGCCCGGAACACTCGACGGATGGGAGCCGACTTCGTCCGGCTTGGCGCTTGTTCAAACTCGCGCAAACAAATCTGGAACCTTTCCTACCCAGTTTTCTCGATCTTGACGTGCGGTCGGTCCTCGAGCTTTGCTCAAAGAATATGCTTGCGATCGAGGGCGCAGAGTTCAAGAGCAATCCCTGGAGCCCAGTCGCTGCGCCGGTGCTTGCTTTGCGGGTCAAGGGAACATCCGACGATGGATGACTTCTCCATTGCCTTGGCACAGAACCGAAATAGAGTGTGCGCGAGTTGGGATAAACATGCGGAACGTCGTAAGAAGTCTTTTTATTGCAATGACCGTTCTCGGATTTACCTCCGGAGCGGAAGCACAGCTGGTAGCGGCATATGTCGTTGCCGATCAGACCACGGGCTATGTTCTAGAGGCCTACAAGGGCGAAGTGAAGCGTCAAATCGCAAGTCTGACTAAAATCGCCACCGGAAAAGTGGTTCTCGATTGGGCATCGAAGACAAACACGGACCTGGCAGAGCAAGTCGTCGTGCCGCCACAAGCGATCGAAGAGGCGGGTGCCGTGAATCCGATGGGTCTGCTGCCGAATGACCTGATGAGTTACCGGGATTTGCTTTATGCCGCGCTCATGCAGTCGGACAATACCGCGGCCACGACGCTCGCGTATTACGTCGGAGCGGCCCTCCGGCCTGCCGGGGGTGAGCGCATGCGCGAACTTGGCGCGGTCGAGGTGTTCGTCTCCCAAATGAACGCCTTGGCGAGGACCTTGGGTATGGAGCGGACGCTTTTCGTCAACCCGCATGGTCTCGAGCCGCTCAAGGGGCTTCAACCCTATTCGACCGCGCTCGATATGGTCAAGTTGACTGCTTATGCAATGAAGGATCCCGCTTTCCGGTTTTATGTTTCGCAAAAGGAACGAAAAGTGTCGTTCAACCGCGGCGGCCAGGTATTCCAGTATCTTTTGCGAAACACAAATGAGTTGGTCGGAACCGAGGGAATCGATGGAGTCAAGACAGGCAGAACAGCGAAGGCCGGCGAGTGTATCATCATTTCTTCTCAACGTGAACCGGAGATCACTCAGCAGGGTGGTACGACTCTTGTCACTCCGCGCCGGCTGAACGTGGTGATTCTCGGAGCGGCGGACCGCATCGCGGCGGCAAACCAGTTGCTGAGCCGCGGTTGGACACTTTATGATCACTGGGCTGCGGCCGGACGTCCCATGGGAAACCAGGCGGTCGAGAGGTAGCACCGTCGAAATATGCACACTCGGCGGATTGGCGTGTTAACCAGCGGAGGGCGACCCTCCGCACTGAATGCCGTGCTCCCAGGGGTCACCGAAAGTAGATTGGGTTAAACTTGCTTCCTATGGAACCTTTGCTTGAGCTGCTTCACCAAAACGCCACCATCCCAAGAGGGGATCTGGCGAAAATGTTGAATTTGTCGGTCGAGGAGATCAATAGCCGGATTGACCGCTACGAGAAGGATCAGGTCATTCTCGGTTATCAGGCGGTTGTCGACCCGGAAAAGATCGATGCGGACGCGGTGACCGCATTTATCGAAGTCAGCATCACGCCGGAACGAGGCGGCGGGTTCGACCGGCTTGCGGAACGGATAGCCCGCTTTGACGAAGTCAAAAGTTGCTGGTTGATGAGCGGCGGGTACGACCTGGCGATCCTGGTCGAGGGCAACAACTTGCGAGAAATCGCCCGATTTGTTTCCGAGAAGTTGAGCACGGTGGAAGGAGTTGTTTCTACCGCGACCCGGTTTCGCCTGAAGACCTACAAACAAAACGGGATGCTGTTAAGCCAGCCCGCTGCCTCCGAGAGGTTGCCAGTGACGCCCTAGTGTAAAGCTAAGGCCATTTTCGTTCCATGGATTTTTCAAGATACATTGCAGATCGCGTGCTGGAGATCCCGCGCTCAGGGATCCGAGACTTTTTCGAGGTCGTGCAGACGATGACGGACGTCATTTCCCTCGGCATCGGAGAACCGGATTACGTCACCCCGTGGCGGATTCGCGAGGCCGCCATCTTCGCGATGGAGAAAGGGAAAACCGGATACACCTCGAACCTGGGGACGCCGAAGCTGCGGCAGGCGGTAGCAAAGTACATCGAAAACCGATGCGACATTGGTTATGATCCGAACACCGAGATTCTGATCAGTGTCGGCGTTTCGGAAGCGCTCGACCTGGCCTTGCGGGCGCTGCTGAATCCCGGGGACGAAGTCATTTACCACGAACCGAGCTACGTTTCCTATAATCCGAGTGTTCTGCTTTGCTACGGCAAACCTGTGCCGGTCCGAACCTCGGCCGCCCACGAATTTCGTGTTCTGGCAGAAGATATCGAGCGGGTCGTTACCCCGCGTTCCAAAGCGCTTCTACTCAGTTTTCCGACCAATCCGACCGGCGGAATACTCCGAGCGACAGATCTCAAACCGATTGCCGATCTTTGCCGACGGCACGATCTTCTTGTGCTTTCGGACGAAATCTATTCTGAACTATCGTACGACGGCGCCGAGCACACTTCGATCGCCTCGTTGCCGGGCATGAAAGAGCGAACCGTTTTATTGAACGGATGTTCCAAATCGTACGCGATGACCGGATTTCGAGTCGGCTACGCGTGTGCGCCCGGACCGATCATCGAGGCGATGATGAAAATACATCAATATGCTATCATGTGCGCGTCGATCATGTCGCAGGAGGCGGCCATCGAAGCGCTCGAAAACTGTCAAAAGGAAGTCGAATGCATGCGTAACGACTATGAGCGCCGCCGAAATTTCGTCGTCCATCGATTGAACGAAGTTGGACTTCCATGTCATACGCCAAAGGGTGCCTTCTACGCGTTTCCGAACATCACTCCGACCGGGCTGAAGAGTAAAGAATTCTCCCTGCAATTGCTGAAATCCAAAAAAGTCGCGGTTGTTCCCGGCAGCGCGTTCGGGGATTCCGGTGAAGGCTATGTGCGTTGCTGTTTCGCGACCGGGATGGACAAACTCCGAGAGGCCATGGACCGCATGCAAAAATTTGTTGGAGAGCTTGGGCGATCTTCATGTCCTCATGAGTGAACCGGTAACGAAAGCCGTCATTCTCGCGGCGGGACGAGGGACACGGATGCGGGAACTGACCCTCGCGATGCCGAAACCGATGGTGGAAGTCTGCGGAAAGCCGGTCCTCTCCTACATTCTCGAGGGACTTCGCGACGCGGGAGTGCGGAAAATACTCATTGTGATCGGATACAGGAAAGAAGTGGTTATCGACCATTTCAGGGATGGTTCAGCCCTCGGAGTGGAAATCGTCTATGTGGAACAAATCACCCAGGATGGCACCGGAAAGGTGGTGGAACTCGCCAAAGAATTCTGTGGTCCCGACCCATTTATTTTGAGCTACGGAGATATCCTGATAGATCCTTCCAGATATCATCTCCTCATTCAGCCGGGCGACGCCGATATAACGCTTACCGTACGTCGGATGGACGACGCTTCGAAAGGAGGCGCCGTTTACGTCAACGAGAGGTTCGAAGTCGTTGATCTCCGCGAAAAACAACTACCCGAAGAAACGAGCACCCCCTGGTACAACGCCGGTGTTTACACCTTTAAATCAACGATTTTCTCCTACGTCGCCCGTTTGGAGAAGTCCCCTCGAGGTGAATACGAATTGACCGACGCGATCCGTGCAATGGCTCGGGATGGCAAAAAAGTAAAGGCGGTTGAGATCAAAGGTTTTTGGGCGGACGTTCGGGATCCGGAAACATTATCAGCGTTAAACGTGAATCCGCCCGAGGATAACTGACATCGACAGCGGATTTCCCGTTGTTCGCGGCGGATTCGAAATATTTTCAGGCACTCATTTTATGCGAATCGGTTTTGCTCAGATCAACACCACCGTCGGCGATATCCGTGCAAACCGGGACCGCATTCTTTCAGCGTACGAGAAGGCGGTTTTCCTGGGCGCCGATTTGGTCTTGACCCCGGAGCTCGCCCTGACCGGATACCCTCCCCAGGATCTGGTATTCAAATCGCGCTTCGTTCCAGAGACGCTTGATTCACTGGACCAACTGCGCGAGGCGGTCGGGACTGTTCCCCTCCTCGTTGGCTATGTTGATTTCAATCCCGGTAAAACAGGCAAACCGTTCGTCAACGCATGCGCTGTGTTGGCGAAACAGGAACCGGTGCGGAAAATATTCAAAACGTTGCTGCCGACCTACGATGTGTTCGATGAGGCCAGATATTTCGATCCTGCTTCGGATCAGGAACCACTCGAACTCCTGGGAAGAAAAATCGGCATCACCATCTGCGAAGACATCTGGACCGATAAATATCTGAAGTGGGATCTGTACCACCAGGATCCGGTTTCGGCTCTGGTCTCGAAGGGCGCCCAAGTCATTTTGAACCTCAGTTCCTCGCCTTACAGCGTCGGCAAACCTGCTCTCCGACGCAAAATGGTCAGCGAGCTCGCCGCAATTTATCGCGTGCCGTTTTACTATTGCAACGCGGTCGGTGGAAATGACGAGCTGATCTTCGACGGGAACTCCTTCGCGATCGATGCCGACGGAAATACCATTTTTCAGTTGCGGGGTTTCCGTGAGGACATCTGCGTTGCGCAATCATCCGCGAAGCCATTTTCCCCGAGAGATTTATCGCCTGAACAAGAGATCTATGAAGCTCTGATTCTCGGGGTGCGGGATTACTTTTCGAAATGCAGCTTCAAGAGCGCGGTACTTGGCCTGAGCGGAGGAATCGATTCGGCGGTCACCGCCGCGATTGCGGTGTCCGCTCTCGGGAAAGAGAATGTCGTCGGCGTCTCGATGCCGAGTCAATACTCCTCCCAAGGCAGCCTCGATGACGCAGCAGCCCTCGCGAAAAACCTAGGGATGGTGCGTCACGTCATTCCAATTAAAGACCCTTTTGAGGTGCTTAAAAATCAATTCAAAGAAATCTTTGCCGGCCAAAGCGAGGACACGACCGAAGAGAATATGCAGTCCCGGTTGCGCGGACTGATTCTGATGTCGATGTCGAACAAATTTGACCACCTGTTGCTGACGACCGGGAACAAGAGTGAACTGGCGGTCGGCTATTGCACGATTTACGGTGACATGTGCGGCGGACTCGCGGTGATCAGCGACGTGCCTAAAACGCTGATTTACCGGCTGGCGAACTGGATCAATCGCGAGGCCGAAGTCATCCCGAGCAGCTCTATTACGAAGCCTCCCAGCGCCGAACTGAAGCCGGATCAGAAGGACCAGGATACCTTGCCGCCTTACGAAGTCTTGGACGAGATCCTGAAAATGTATGTGGAGGAACAATTGAGTCCCGAGGATATCGCAGGCCGCGGGTTTGATCCCCAAACCGTTCGATGGGTTCAGCGAAAAGTGGATATGAACGAATACAAAAGGCGGCAGGCGGCGCCCGGCCTTCGGGTGACAAGTCTGGCTTTCGGCATCGGCTGGCGCATGCCCGTTGCCCAGCGATACCTCCGGTGAGTTCATGGAAACAAAAGAATACCTGACTGCGCGCCAGAAAATGGTCGACGACGCGCTGCAAGCATATTTGCCAAAGCCGAACGTCAAACCAAAGACGATTCACAAAGCCATGCGCTACAGCGTGTTTGCCGGCGGCAAACGGCTCCGGCCGATCTTATGTTTGGCTGCCGGGGAATGTTGCGATGGTGAAGCGTCCGCGGCTCTTCCCCTCGCCTGCGCCGTCGAGTGCATTCACACCTACTCGCTGATTCACGACGACTTGCCGTGCATGGACGATGACGATCTCCGCCGAGGCGTGCCCACCTCGCACAAAGTCTTCGGAGAAGGGATCGCCGTATTGACTGGAGACGCCCTGTTGACGTTTGCCTTCGAATTGGCGGCACAGGTCCCTGGATGGCCTCGTTATTCTCTGAAGGATATCATCTGGGAACTGGCCTCTGCTTCCGGTAGCCGGAACCTGATTGCCGGACAGGTGCTCGATCTGGAAAGCGAAGGGAAACGCATCCCCTTACCGTTGTTGCAAGTCATCCATGAATCCAAAACAGCTGCACTGCTTCGCGCGGCAATCCGTCTCGGTGCCATGAGCGCGAATGCGACACCCGCTCGACTTGACAATTTGTCCTTGTTTGGCAAGGCACTCGGCCTCGCGTTCCAGGTGATTGATGACATTCTGGATGTGACCCAAAGTTCCGCAGTGCTCGGCAAAAGCGCAGGCAAAGACCTCGCTTCCCAGAAAGCGACTTATCCATCGGTTGTCGGAATGGACGCCTCGCGTAAAGTGGCAAGGAGATTGACGGAAGAGGCGCACCAAGCGCTTAAGCCCTTCGGGCGGAAGGCCGAGATCCTGCATGGCGTCGCCGATTACCTGTTAGATAGAGAGTATTAGTGTACACTAGGGGACGACATCTTGGTGATCTTCTGCGCCAATGTCCCGGACTGGCGCGGTGACGGGCCTACGAAAAGCAAAAAACCAGTTGTCATACCCGACTCGCTATGGCAGCTTCACCACCTTTCCAATTTTCCAAATAGACACTGACCATGGCGTACGCGATCATTCGTTCTGGAGGCAAGCAGTATCGGGTGAGCCCCGGGCAGACAATAACTGTTGAAAAGCTCGCGGTGGAGCGTGGACAAAAGGTTACGTTCGACGATGTCATGCTACTCGCTGACGGTGCAAAAGTAACTGCCGGCGATCCGAATGTATCGGGGGTCACGGTCGTTGGCGAAGTCATCGAACAGTTCAAGGACAAAAAGGTGATCGCATTCAAGTATCGGCGCCGCAAGGGATACCACCGGACAGTGGGCCATCGACGGATGCTTACCCGTGTCAAGATTGAAGCGATTGATCAATAACTCTCTTGTTGGATTGGGAATCTGAAGTATGGCGCATAAAAAAGGTCAAGGCAGCGTTAAGAACGGGCGGGACAGCGTCAGCAAACGGCTCGGCGTAAAGAAGTTTGGCAGTGAACAAGTGGTGGCCGGAAATATCATTATCCGGCAGCGCGGAACGAAGTTTTTGCCGGGCAGGAATGTTGGATTGGGTCGCGATTACACCATTTTTGCTCTGGTAGACGGTGTCGTACGGTTTGACCGGAGTGGCCGCAGGGTCAATGTCGAACCGATCGAAGTGGCGCCAGCAGGTTCGACCAACTAATCCGGCAATAAGCATTCCCTCCCGACGGAAAAAGCGCCTCGGACATTGAGGCGCTTTTTTTGTTTTTGCCGTGGTATGTTCAATGTCGTGCTAATTGAGCCAGAAATTCCGCCGAATACCGGTAACATCGCCCGGCTTTGCCTGGCGACGCAAAGCCGCCTGCATTTGGTGGAACCTCTCGGTTTTTCGATCGACGACCGTCATCTTCGGCGTGCGGGCATGGATTACTGGTCCCGGGTGGACGTGCAGTACTGGAAGAACCTGACTGAATTTGAAACTGCGACTCGCCCCCCGATCCGACGATTTCTCCTGACGACAAAGTCCAAGCGCAGGTACTGGGAAGCGGAGTTTCGCCAGGGGGACTATCTGGTGTTCGGCCGCGAAACGAAAGGGTTGCCGGAAAGCCTCCTTTTGTCCGATTCAGCGAATTGTTTGACCATCCCGATGGCCCCAGAAGCACGTAGTCTAAACCTCGCGACAGCGGTCGCCATTGTCTTGTTCGAAGGCGTTCGCCAACTCCATTTTGATTGTGAATGATCAGCCACAGCTCACCGCCAAAGATGTCCATCGCGCTTTCAAGATTGGCTCGCGAAAGATCGAAGTGCTTCGAGGGATCAGTCTGGAAGTTCATCGCGGAGAAGCGCTCTTTCTCTGCGGCGTGTCCGGGGCCGGAAAGACTACGTTACTATACACGCTGGCCGGCCTTGAGCGGCCGGAGGCAGGCGAAGTGATCTTCGAAGGGCACAAACTCTATCGCAACGGTTCTTCTGCGGATGCAAGGATCCGGAATGAAAAAATGGGATTTGTGTTTCAGAGTTATTTTTTGTTGCCGGAACTCACAGCACTCGAAAACGTGCTCGTGCCGTCTCTGATCCGGAATAAACAAGAGCTGGCAGCCGCGATCGATCAGCTTGAGCGCGTTGGTTTGGCGGACCGGATGAACCATTTGCCAAATGAGTTGTCTGGGGGAGAACAGCAGCGCGTGGCAATCGCGCGCTCATTGATCAATGATCCCGCGATCATTTTCGCAGATGAACCGACCGGCAATCTCGACACCGCCAACGGGAATGCGATCATGGAATTGCTGCTTGCTTTGGCCAGAGAGAAGCAGAAAACATTGGTCGTCGTGACACACGATCAACGGCTGGCGTCGGCTGGC
>DATHPZ010000085.1:0-5114 GCA_035483355.1 Chthoniobacterales bacterium
AGTGGCAGTGGCAGTGGCAAGTGGGGCGGTTAGAAGCGATCGCGGATTGCATTTCGATTGCAAGCGTATCGACACTGGCGGGAATGCAGATTGTCGAAGAACGCGCCGTTTCAACATGTAAAGCACGAAGTTCGAGCCTCATATTCCCCACTGACACTGGCACTGACACTTCCCTACCTCCCCGCCGCGGCAAAGAGTGCTTTGCGCATCAATTCAGCGGGCGCCGGCTTTCCGAACCAGATCTCGAACGCGAAGACTCCTTGATGGAGCAACATCAGAAGGCCGTCCGCGGATTTCGCTCCTTTTTGGCGAGCGAAACGGACCAAAGGCGTTTCTTGAGGTCCATAAACCATGTCAAAAACCAAGTGTCGCGCTTCGAGCGAATTCAACGCCTCGGGCGTAGGCCCGACAGTCGCTGCGTTCACGATCAGATCCACTTCGCGGCAGACATTCGGCAGCTTCTCCCAGTGTTCCGCTCGAACCGCCGAGTTTGAACTATCGGCCAGTTCCCTGGCCAGCGCCTCGGCTTTTCCGATCGTTCGATTTAACAAAACCAGCTCCGGTACATTGAGTTCCGCGAGGTAACGAGCCGCCGCCTGGCCTGCTCCTCCACCCGCGCCCAGCAGGGCGATCCGGACGGAAGGAACGGTACATCCGAACGCTTCCCCGATCGCGGTCACCAGCCCTTTGCCATCCGTATTGAATCCAAATAAACGGCCGGACTGATTGACCACGGTATTGACGGCACGAAGCCGCTCAGCTAACGGATCGAGCCCGTCCAGCAGATCGATCGCCGCTATTTTATGCGGTAAAGTCAGATTCCATCCGATAAAATCCTGTTGCCGCAGGATCCGAAACGCCTCTCGCAGTTTTTGCGGCCTCACGCGCAACCGCCCATAAATACAGGGAAGATGCAAAAACTCCAGCGCCGCGTTGTGCATCGGCGGGGAGAGAGAGTGGTCGATCGGGTCTCCAATGACCACCAGGCGAAGATCCGGATGCTTGCGCGCACGCAACGTCTGGAGAGTCAGTGAAGTCATCTCTCAGGCGAATTTCTGCAGAACCCGGTCCATTCTTTGCAGAACCCGCGGTTTGCCCATGACCTCCAACATGTGATAGAGGCTTGGACCAATCGAGCGGCCACTCACCGCTACCCGAGCGGGATGCACCAGTTCACCGATTTTGCATCCTATTTCCGCTCCGAGTTGTTTCAGCACCGTCTCAAGTCCGGTCGCCGACCAATCTTCCACTCCGGCGTATTTGTCGCGAAGCCGGCTGAGTCGATCAAGCGCTCCCGGTGTTTTCAGCGTGTGCTCGACCAACTCCGGATCAAACGGGTATTCCTCCGTGAAGAAGTATCCGATCCAGTCCGGAACATCTTTAAAAAGCTTTATTTTTTCTTTCACGATCTCCAACACTTTCAGGAGATACGCTCCGTCCGATACGATGATGCCGGCCTTTTGGACAAAAGGTTCGCTAAGTTCCCGGAAGCGGTCCAATGACATCTGCAAAATATACTGACCATTCAGCCAAGAGCATTTGTCCAGGTCGAACGAGGCATTCCGGCGATTGACCTTTGTCAGATCGAACAATCGAACGACTTCCTCGATCTCAATCTTCTCGCGATTGTCCTTGGGCGACCAACCGAGGAGACAAAGGTAGTTCCGGACAGCTTCCGGCGCATAACCATTCTCGATGTAACTCGTCACGCTCGCACCCACGTCCCGCTTGCTCATTTTCGAACCATCCCGATTCAAGATCAGCGGGATGTGGGCAAATCTCGGAGGAGTTGCGCCAAACGCTTGGTAGAGCTCAACATGTTTTGCTGTATTGGTCAGGTGGTCCTCGCCTCTGATGACGTGAGATATTTTCATTTCGAGGTCGTCGACCACGTTGACAAAATGAAAGATCCACGAACCGTCCGGACGTCGAACGGTCATGTCAGGATCGATGCTCCGGTCAAATTCAATCCGACCGCACACCAGGTCATCTACGATCACAGGGTTACGCGGGGAGCGAAAACGAACGGCTCCTTCATCTTCGTAAACGACACCCCTTGCCTGAAGCAAATTCAGGTATTTCTCATAGATCGAATTTCGTTCGCTTTGGAAATAGGGACCGTAGTCTCCACCGATTCCCGCGCCTTCGTCCCAACCGAGGCCAAGCCAGCGCAATCCATTGTAAACCACCTGCACCGCCTCGTGCCGCTCCCGGCTCTTGTCGGTATCCTCAATCCTCAATAGAAACGTTCCCTGGTGATGACGCGCGAACAACCAGTTAAACAGTGCAGTCCTCGCACCTCCGACATGCAAGAAGCCGGTGGGCGAAGGCGCAAATCGAACCCGGACGGAGGAACTCATTGAGGAATCAATTCAAAGGGTGACCTCTCGCGCAACTTCTTTTTAAGATATTACGGCGGAAGTGGAAAGAGCCGGCGCGCGGAACCGGTTGTCCGTTCGACTTCTCCTTTTTTTAGCCCTTCTCAAATCTATTGCTGTTAAGGTGGTCGAATAAGCACTACTTTCGCAAAGTACTCTGACTTCGTGATGACGTATTCTACGATCGACTCGCAGCGGACGGTCGCGGTCGAACGACGACGATTACGATCCCAACATCGCGCCGCGCGTACATGAAGAACCCCTTCCTACCATTGGCTTTTGTCGCGAGTGTTCTCGCGCTCGCATCGTGTAATCAGCAGCCAGACAATTCCGCCCAGTTAAAGGCGCTGGAAGAGCGGATTCGTCAACTCGAGGACCAGGAGAAACAGATTCAGCATCAGACCGAAAAGGACAAACTGGCAACGGATCGAACCGCCCTGGAAGCCGAAAAAGCAAAGCAGCAGGAAGAACAAAAGACAATCGCCCATTCGACTCCGGCTAAGGGTTCAAATGGAACCCTCCGGGATTCCTCTTCCAGCAACGGGACAATGGACGCGGATTCAAACAACGTTCAGGAGATGGGAGCGAACTCCTTTAACTTATTTTACGAGCGGCTGCAGCCGGAAGGACACTGGCTTGAGGAATCCAACTACGGTTATGTCTGGCAACCGAGCGTTGCAGAGCAAGACGAAAACTGGAGGCCGTACACAGACGGACACTGGGCCTACACCGATCGCGGCTGGACCTGGCTTTCGAACGAAGATTTCGGTTGGGCAACCTACCATTATGGTCGTTGGGCCCGGGTCAGAGACACCGGCTGGGTGTGGGTCCCGGGAGCGACTTGGGCCCCGGCCTGGGTTTCCTGGCGCCAGACAGATCAGTATGCTTACGTAGGCTGGGCGCCACTGCCGCCGGAGTGCGATCCTGCATCGAGCGAAAATGTCGAGGCCTGGGTCGACAATTACTATGACATCGGACCCGCAGCCTATGTCTTTCTAAGAGCGGTGGATTTGGCTCGCTCAAGCTACCGGGGAGCCATTTTGCCGTCACAGCAAAATCTCACCATCATCGCTCAGACCAGGAATGTCACGAACATCACCTGTCACCACAATGTAGTTAATAGTTTCGGGCCGCAGTATCCGCAAATGGCTCAATTGACGAATTACCGGCTCGGAAGTTACCAGATCAATTACCAGCGGCAGACCCAGCCAAATGCGAATTTTAAAACGGTCATTACCGGGAACCAACTCCAGGTGATTTCGCCTCCCGCACACCTGCAAAATACGGCAACGATCGAGCCACAGAACCCTCGGCAGATTCAGCAAACTCAGGTCGAGCGCGGCTGGCAGAATATCGATCCAGACAAAGCTCGGCAAATCAAACGAGTCTTCCAGCAGGGCGCTCCGCCGATACCAAAAGCGTTGCCGCCGCAACCTGCGGCGCCTCCGAAGGCGGTCTTTTTCAATGTTCCGACCAAGAAGCCTGGTCAGCCGCCGGCGGCTGCGCGGCTGCCTCAAGAGCCTGCGATGCCCGTGAACAACGACCAGATTGCTGCAGAGCGAGAGAAGATCGAGGCGGAAATGGTCCTATTGATCCAGCAAAAACAAGCTCTTTTGACCGGGCAAAGACCTCCGAATACGCCCCCGCCGGCGGGCCAACAGACCGTACTCGCAAGGGAGGCACCACAGAAGCTTCAAGCCGACCAGCAACAGAAAGAGCAACCGGTCAAACTACTGCGAGCTCAGTTCGAGAGAACCAAGCAACTCGCAGCTCCAAAGAGTCCGGTCGAAGAGCAAGCTCCCCCGAATCGACCAGCCGACCAGGCGCAGCAGCTGCAGGCTGAACCGCAACACGAAGAGCAAGCGATCCAGCAGCAGCATTCTGAGGCTGAAAAAGTGAAGCAAACTGAGGAAAAAAAGACGAAGGAAGAAAGGGCACCTCCTCCCGGCCATTCTCCACAGTAAATACCCTCGGTACGGGTGCCAACAGGTCATCGAGACGACTTCTCGGTTGCCTGTGCACGGTTTTCGTCCGAAGCTGCGAACCGATGAACCGAATCGTTGGTCTCGAGACAGAGTATGGTTGTTTGATCTCCGAGGACCAAGCCCAAAGCCAGGCAGACGCCTGGCCGGTCAAGGTGAAGAATTATCTATTCCGGAAATGTCACGTTGGGGCGATAGACTTGCATTATCGGGATTATGAAGAACCGCCGGGAAACGGCGGTTTTCTTTTGAACGGAGGTCGCCTCTACCTGGACATGGGACATCTGGAATATTCGTCACCCGAATGTCTGAACCTCCGGGATCTGGTTTCATTTGATATTGCCGGGGATCTTCTCCTACATCAGGCGCTCACAGAAATGGGAGTCGAAGACCAGGTCGCCTTCCTCAAGAACAACGTCGATCATCACACCGGTGCGACATTTGGCTGCCACGAAAACTACCTGATGCACAGGGAAGCACAATTCACTCCAGAAGTATTGGCCTCGCTTCTGGCGTTCCTGGCGACCCGGCAAATATTTGCCGGCGCCGGTCGAGTTGGCCAGGCGAATCCGCTCGCTTTCGATTTCGAGTTACCCGATCGACCCGGTCACGTGAATTTCCAGATCAGCCAGCGGGCCGATCACATTGTGAATGACATTTATCAATGGGTGCAATTCAACCGGGCAATCATCAATGCTCGCGATGAGCCGCTCGCCGATTATCGGAAATATCGCCGGCTGCATCTCTTGATCGG
>DATHPZ010000086.1:0-8239 GCA_035483355.1 Chthoniobacterales bacterium
CGCCGGGTTACCGAACGTCTTGAGAACCTCCGAGCTATAGAACCAGTCGTGTCCGTGAAAGATCCGTGCACGCGGCTTGACGACGATCCCGGACATGGAAAGTAGTTGGCAGTTGCCAGTTGTCAGTCAGTGCCAGTGTCAGTTAAAGAAAGAGCCTGGCTCTCTGTGCTCGGGAATCTTCTGCGTTGGTCACTAAAACCTATGGTTCCTCTCAATGGACGACAGGCTCTCAGACCGCATCGGAAATATTGCATGCTTTCTTTAACTGACACTGACACTGACAACTTCTCTTAGGAATACAAATATTCGTCCACGTAATCGGAGTGGTGGCCTGCCATCTCCAGTTCAGGGTATTCGAAAATTTTTCCTTCGTAGTTTCTGATCACGATTTTCTCGTGGTCATGATAAAGGACGTATCCCGGGTTGATCGGAACTTTGCCGCCGCCCCCTGGTGCATCGATGACGAACTGCGGCACCGCGTAACCGGTCGTGTGCCCGCGCAGACCTTCGATAATCTCGATCCCTTTGGCCACAGAAGTTCGGAGGTGAGCCGATCCATGGATCAGATCGCATTGATAGATGTAATATGGGCGGACGCGGCACATGACGAGCTTATGAACCAGTGCTCTCATCACAGTCAGATCATCATTTACACCTTTCAGGAGCACACTCTGGTTGCCGAGCGGGATGCCGTGGTTGACGAGGCGTTCAAGAGCTGTCTTGACCTCAGTTGTCAGCTCACGAGGATGGTTGACATGAACGCTCATCCAAAGCGGATGAAATTCCTGCAGCATCCGGCACAATTCCGGCGTGATTCGTTGCGGCAGGAAGATTGGGACACGGGTGCCGATCCTGACAAACTCGATATGTTCGATCGCGCGCAAACGACGCAAAATTCCGCGGAGTTTGTCGTCGGAGAGGAGCAGGGCGTCTCCGCCGGAAAGTAAAACATCTCGGACCTCGGTGTGAGTTTCCAGATACTGGTAGGCTTTCTCGAAGTCGATATGCAACTCTTGTTCGCCCACGCCACTGACGACGCGGCTCCGGGTGCAATACCGGCAATAGGACGCGCACCGGTCGGTGACTAGAAAGAGCACGCGATCCGGATATCGATGGACCAGTCCCGGGACCGGCATGTGGGAATCTTCGCCGCACGGGTCGGCCATTTCGAGCGGGGAGCGGTCGGACTCTTCGACCCGCGGAATCACTTGGCGACGGATCGGGCAATTCGGATCTTCGGGGTCGATCAGATTGAAAAAGTGAGGGGTAATTGCGAACGCCAGCTTGGTTCCGGACAGGATCACCCCGGCGCGTTCTTCCCGGGTAAGTGTGATCTTCTCTTCGAGTTGCTGGAGATTGGTGACGCGGTTTTTAAGTTGCCATTTCCAGTCGTTCCAAAGCTCGGGAACGACATTGGGCCAGAAACCTGGAGCGAAGGAAAGGAAGCGTTTATCGGCGGTTTCGGCTAAGCTATGCATGGTTGATTGACTAGTTGGTAAAATTGTAAGGGCTCACTTTCGATTGTCAATCAGGGGGAGGCCTGACCTGTTCGACAAGCAATGTTGCGTTCACGCCATCGGTAGCGGAGTATCCGGTGAGTGAACAGGCGGTAAAACCCTTCTGTCAAAATGTACTTGCATTTATGAGCGTAATCGATCGTGCCTCGGCCCTCGCTCTTGGGGGACTCCTTCTACTAAGCCAACCTTCCCAAGTTTTTGCCGAGGCGCCTGCCTCGGATTCGGCGAAGGATATCGCCCATCAACTGAACAACGCTTACACGGCCGTGTACGAAAAGGTCGCTCCGGCGGTCGTGGTTGTCGATGTGGAGAAAAGCGGTCGATCGGGAAATCCCGCCAACCCGATGGATGGTTTTGATTTCTTTTTCAGAGGTCCACGGGATGAAAGTGAACAACCCGATCAGAGCGAAGGATCCGGGTTTATCGTGCGCCAGGACGGGTACATCGTTACCAATAACCATGTCATCGACGGCGAAGACAAGATTAACGTCAAGATTAAGGATGGACGAACATTTTCGGCCAAGGTCATAGGCTCTGATGAGCGCACTGACGTGGCGGTCCTAAAAATCGACGCCAGCGATCTCCCCACTATTGATTTCGCCAACAGCGACGACGTAAAAGTTGGCCAGATTGTGTGTGCGATCGGTACGCCTTACAAATTTGCCTACACCTTCACGACAGGCGTGGTCAGCGCCAAAGGCCGGAACGAATTGTTGCCGGATAAATATGAGGATTACATCCAGACGGATGCTGCGATCAATCCCGGAAACAGCGGCGGCCCCCTCTGTGATATCGATGGCAAAGTCATTGGGATGAATACGTTGATCCATGGGCTGAATAGAGGGCTTGGGTTTGCCATTTCCAGCAATCTCGCCAAGCAGGTCAGCGATCAGCTCATCACTTCGGGCAAAATTGTTCGACCCTGGCTCGGAATCATTATCGAAAGTCTCAACGATCAGAACCGCGCAGAAGTATTCAAAGGTGTCGATAAAGGAGTGGTTGTGCGGACGATTCAAGCGGACACCCCGGCGGCGAAGAGCGATTTGCGTCCTGCGGACGTCATCACCGATGTGGATGGCGTCCCGGTCTCCAGTGCCAGGGAGCTTCAGACCGAGATCTTGAAGAAAAAGATAGGCGCCCAAGTCAGTTTGGGTGTCTGGCGGAATGGCAAGAAAACGACTGTGACCGTCACCACCGAGGAGTTGCCGGGCGATACGAGCAAGCTGGCAACCAATCAGTCGCCGCCCTCGCCACGCGAAAATGTGGCCTCCAGTTTTGGCGTGCAAGTCCAGGATGTGACTCCTGAGCTTAAACAGGAGCTAGGATTGAAGTCGGATTCCGGAGTCGTGGTGACCGAGGTCATTCCCAATAGTCCCGCCGCCGTGGCCGATATCCAAACGGGCGACGTGATCACTGAAGTCGGGCGAAACCAGGTAACCGATACCGCGTCATTTCAGAAGGCGTTGGCCGACCAGAAAGGTAAGCCGAATCTTTTGCTTTTGCTCGACCGCAAGGGAGTCAAAACTTATTCCATCCTGAAAGTCGGTAAATAGGCGTTTTTTTTGTAATTTCCGCTTGAGGATGCGGTTGATCG
Source organism: Chthoniobacterales bacterium (assembly GCA_035483355.1). Classification (GTDB taxonomy): domain Bacteria; phylum Verrucomicrobiota; class Verrucomicrobiia; order Chthoniobacterales; family JAFAMB01; genus JAFAMB01. The sequence continues at coordinate 3,112 of DATHPZ010000086.1, forward strand.
ATTCAAGCTCGGGAACACCCCGTTTCCCTGCGGGGACGGCTTGGATTTTGGTTGAGTTCACCTGGAGAGAAACTGCGCAGCTCGCTGCGGTGGCCCAGGTGGGCTGGTAATGGACGATTGCCGTGGCAGAGCAGAAATTCGATGAAACGAATAAGTGAAGTTGGTCGTTCGCAGAGAATGCGGATCATTGACACGCTGAAGAAGACCCAGGGACTCTCTGTCCGTGAACTCGGCGAGCGCATGAAGCTCAGCTACATGGGCGTCAAACAGCACTGCGACGAGCTTGAGCGGCACGGCTATGTTGATACTTGGCGCCGTCCTAAACCGGTGGGACGCCCGGAGATGGTCTACCGCTTGACTCCGAAGTCGCAAATTTTTTTTCCGAGTGCAACGAACGCCACAACGATTGAAATCCTGCAGGCCGCGAATCGTCTCTACGGTCACGCGGCCGGGGAAAAACTGTTATATTCGGTGTTCGCTTCGAAGACGGAGAATTACATGAGGAAGTTGCGGGGAGAGACGGTTCTCGAACTGGCCGGAATGCTGGTAAAAATCCGAGACCAGGAAGGTTACATGTCCGAGCTTTCGAGCGGCGACCCGGTCGCAATTGTGGAGTATCACTCGCCCATTTTTGATTTGCTCGAGGCGTTTCCGTTGGTCAGGCGCCTGGAACGCGAAATGATGGAGCGGATACTGGGAGTGCGGGTTGAACGCGAAGAAGAGATGGCGTCGGGCTTATACCGGTGCAAGTTTGTTTTTCAGGCGTGAGTTTCCAGTTGCGAACTGGATTCAAGAGTATAGGTTCCCGGCTCCCTATGCCAAAACCGATATCGAGACGCAAAACAAAGAAAGCGGTGGCGAAGCGCTTTAAGATAACGGCGACCGGCAAAGTGCTGCGTGGCCACGCCGGCCGTCGACACTTGTTGCAGAGCAAAAGCGCAAAGCGCAAGCGTCATCTCGCTAAGACCGCGGTCCTCGATTCAACCGATGTAGCGCGGATAAAAGAAAACCTGCCGTTCCACTGAGAAAGCGGCAAACGTTCTCCACCTGCTCCGAATGTGTTCGGGGTTGATGCGACAGGTGAGGTCGGAGGACCAATGTTAAAACAACGACCTGTGCTGAGGATCCGGTGTATCCCGGATGACAAAAAATGCCAAGGGCAACTAACGCGCGCGCGAGCAGAGAGCGCCGGAAAAGAGTTCTCGACAAAGCCAAAGGATATCGAGGGCGGCGATCCAAGCTTTTCCGCTATGCCAAGGACGCCACGATGAAAGCGAAATATTGGGCGTACCGTGATCGCAAGACCCGAAAACGCAACTTCCGGAACCTCTGGATTCAGCGAATCAATGCGGCTTGCCGGCAATTTGGCATCACTTACAGCCGTTTTATGGAAGGGTTGGCCTTGGCCAAAATTGATGTTGATCGTAAGGCGCTGGCTGATCTGGCTGTAACCGACGAGGGGACATTCAAGGCCATTTTGGACAAAGCAGTCGCGGCTTTGGATCGAAAAAGCGCGGCCTGAGGTTCGCCAGCTGTCGGATGGTAGATTTTACAGGGCAATCTTCCGATGGACAACGATCTCCAAAGGTTGCAGGAAACTGCGCTTGGTGAAATCCAGCAGGCGAGCAGCAAAATCGCGCTCGAAAACATCCGGGTGAAATTTCTCGGGAAAGCCGGCGCCATTTCCCGGTTGAGCGAAAACATGCGCAACCTGCCGAAAGAGGATCGGCCGCGCATCGGCAAGCTCCTGAACGAAATCCGCAACACTGTCACTGCGGCCCTTGACAACCGGCTCGACGCCATCGAGTCCGAGGGAACGGCGCAGATTCTGAGCGATGTCGACGAAACGCTTCCAGGAACGCAATTCCCCGTCGGTGGCATACACCCGTTGACGCTTCTCCAGGATCGGGCGGTACGAATTTTGCGGCGCTTGGGGTTTGCGCTGGCTGATGGGCCTGACATCGAAACGGAATGGCACTGTTTCGACGCGCTGAACACACCGGCGAATCACCCGGCACGCAATGATACGGACACATTTTATCTCCCGGACGGAAGATTGTTGCGAACGCATACTTCGAGCGTTCAGGTCCGGACGATGGTCGCGCAAAAACCTCCGGTCCGTGTGATTGGCCCCGGAGCCGCTTACCGTCGTGACGAAATCGACGCCACTCACCTGAACCAGTTCAACCAGTTGGAAGGGCTCTACGTCAATTCCGACGTCAGCGTCGCGGATCTCAAAGGGACATTGGAGTATTTCGTTCGCGAGTTGTTAGGGCACCAAGTGCAGACTCGGCTGCGGCCCCATTTTTTCCCATTTACCGAGCCGAGTTTTGAACTCGATATCCGATCACCGGGGATCCAGAGCGGAAAATGGATGGAGTTATTGGGGTGTGGGATGGTCAATCCCGCCGTATTTGAAGCAATCAACGCAAAGCGCGGCGACAACGCTTATGACCCCGAAGCCTGGACTGGATTCGCTTTTGGAATGGGGCTCGAACGCCTGGCGATGTCCTTGTTCGGTTTGCCCGACATCCGGCTGCTGATTGAGAATGACCAACGATTTTTAGCCCAGTTTGCCAGATGAAACTGTCCCTCCGTTGGCTGAAAGAATTTTTGCCGTTCACCCACTCGGTTCCCGAGATTGTCGAAGCCCTTACATTTGCCGGAATAGAGGTGGAAGACGTCCAAAAACGCGGCGCGGATTTTGACAAAGTCATCGTGGCGCAAATTGAATCGTTCGAGCCACATCCTAACGCGGATCGTTTGAGTGTCTGCCGTGTGAACGATGGCTCGGGTCTGCCTCGGCAGGTGGTCTGTGGTGCGAAAAATTTCCGTGCCGGCGACAAGGCACCCTTGGCTTTGCCTGGAGCTATTTTGCCGAGCGACGTAAAAATTAGGGCAAGTAAACTGCGTGGCGTTGAGTCCGATGGGATGCTTTGCAGTTCGCGGGAATTGAATCTTGCGGATGATGCGTCCGGTCTCCTGATTTTGCCCACTGATGCGCCTATCGGAGCACCATTATCCGATATTTTTCCACCGGATACCGTGCTCGAAATCGAGGTGACTCCCAATCGACCTGATCTGTTGAGTCACTATGGAATTGCTCGGGAACTGGCTGCTCTGCTGGATCTACCGCCAGCGAAGTTACCCGAGATAGGTGCGATTTCCGATCGAGTTCGCGAAGATTCGAGCGTTGTTGAGATCGAGGCTCCGGAAGGCTGTCCCTTTTATGCCGCGCGCGTGATCAGGGGGATCCGAGTGGAGTCCAGCCCAGGTTGGCTTCGGCAAAAATTGGAGGCGGCCGGATTGCGCTCCATTAACAACGTCGTCGACGTGACGAATTACGTGCTGTTGGAACTCGGCCAACCCCTCCACGCGTTCGATCTGACGAAAATTAAAGGGGGGATTGTTGTCCGAAAGGCTAATCTCGGTGAGCGGTTGCTCGCGCTGGATGAGAAAGAGTATGAGCTGAATCCTGACGACCTGGTGATCGCGGATCATCAGCGGGCGTTGGCCATCGCCGGCGTGATGGGCGGCGAGCAGAGCGGTGTCACGGCGACCACGGCGGACATGCTTCTGGAGGCCGCATATTTCAATCCCGGTTTCATCCGTCGAACCAGTCGGCGGCTGGGGTTGATTTCAGACTCCAGTTTTCGGTTTGAACGCGGCGTCGACCCGGAGGCTGTTCTACTCGCTTCCGCCAGGGCGACCGATCTGCTTTTAGAGGTGGCCGGAGGAAAGGCCGACGAAAGCGTAGTGATCGGCGGATCCATACCACATCTGAAACGGGTGGTCGAGATGCGCCCGGAACGTTGCCACAAACTCTTAGGGATGGAGGTTCCTGATTCTGCGAATCTTCTGACTCGCCTCGGACTCAAAAATACGGGTGGAAATCGTTGGGAGGTGCCAAGCTACCGCCAGGACCTGGCGAGAGAATCGGACTTGATCGAAGAGGTGTGCCGGATGGCCGGAATTCAGAAAATCCCATCGCGCCTCTACGGTTCGGCAACCGAAAGCTCGGCTTCCGATCGTGCCCATGACGATCTGATGCAGCTCCGCCAAAGACTGGCAGGTATGGGCCTCTTCGAAGCACGAAGCCTGACGCTCGTAGACGAGCGGGCGTTAGATTACTTGATGGAACCAGCGCCGGACACGCTGACACTGCGGAATCCGCTGACCGAGGATCAGAGAATTCTGAGACCGTCATTGGTGCCGGGCCTGGTTCGAGCGGCTGAGCGAAACTTCAATCGTGGATCGAGCAGCGTGGCGATCTTCGAAATCGGCCGTGTGTTCAGGATGGCGACACAGGAGGAGTCAGTCGCACTTTCGGTTCTTATGTCCGGAGAACGGCACGCCAAAAGCTGGAATCAGGAAGCCGCCACCTTCGATCTGTTCGATCTGAAAGGTATCTTGAAGACGGCGCTTTCCAAAGATTTGATATTCGTGCGCGAACAGCCGACCAGTTTCGCACCGCTCCTTTGTGGAATGATGGATCCGGAGGGATACCTGGTGGGCAAAATAGGGCAACTCCGTCCGGGATTGGCAAAACAGATTGGAGCGCGCGATCCCGTTCTGGTGGCCGAACTTACTCTGAAACCGGGCGAGATTTTGAAGCAGTTCCGTTACAAAGCGTTGGATCGTTTCCCGGCCGTGACACGAGATGTGGCTTTTCTTGCCGAGAGGGAATTGAAATACCAAGCCGTACTTGATGCGTTTGCTTCCGGTAACGAACCGCTTCTGGTCGACATTCGATTGTTCGACCTCTTTGTGGATCCGCTGGGTGAAAAGGTGCCTTTAAACAAGAAATCGATTGCCTGCAGTTTGACTTATCGAGCAAGCGATCGAACTTTGACGCAGGAAGAAGCGAATGCGGCGCATGGCCGCTTGAAATCGCAGCTCGTCGAGCGTCTGGGTGTGACCTTGCGCGAGTAGTTCTTTGGAGACCGGAAAGACTTTAGAATTTGCCCTGCGGTGCTCGGGATTTAAGGCTAACGCCCCAGACCCGATAATACAGATCCCAGGAGGCCAGGCTGTGCGTGTGATAATGACAGGCCTTGATTGGAAGTCAAAATTCACGTCAGCGGTCATCCGCCCTTATTTTGAGGGGAATGGGAGCTTTGCCTAAACG
>DATHPZ010000087.1:0-10278 GCA_035483355.1 Chthoniobacterales bacterium
ACCCCATCGTCAAGAATCCTCGATGTACAGAACAAGTGAAGAATGTGTTTTATTCTTTGAATGGATCCCCTTTTTGACCACGAAAAACTCGATGTCTATTGGGTTGAACTCGGATTCGTCGCCTGGCTTGCAGCGTTTTTGGATGATGCCTCGCACTGGTCAGCTCCAGGCTGGAAGCGCGCCGACATCGAGTATTTCAGCCCAGACAGGCTGGAAGCCTATCCTACACTACGCCGTCGCCTCGTCGCGGTGGGTACGCGGTGATGGGTCTAACGCATGACCTCGAGCGATCGCTCGACGCGCCGAAGAGCAATGTAGCATAGGCTTCCAGCCTGTATTCATTCACACCATCGAGCGATGCTTTATTTCCGCCCACAAATTGGGTACAAAGCCAAGGGTTTCAACCCATAAGCGCTAACTTGTTGTCCTAATCCTCTTCGTCTTTATAATCGTCCTCGTCGTCGGTTACGGATTGGGGCCGATTGCAAGGATGGACATAGGAGAGAAGGAAGAGGGAAAAGCAAGCGGCGGGAGTTTCGTTCGTTCCGCGGGGAAACGGCCGAGAACGAAGGACGACGACGAGGACGATTGGGGAAGCAGAAGACCCCATCGTCAAGAATCCTCGATGTACAGAACAAGTGAAGAATGTGTTTTATTCTTTGAATGGATCCCCTTTTTGACCACGAAAAACTCGATGTCTATTGGGTTGATCTCGGATTCGTCGCCTGGATTGCAGCGTTTTTGGATGATGCCTCGCATTGGTCAACTCCTGGCTGGAAGCGCGCCGTAATCAGGCCGGCGATTTCCAACTCTTTCATGTGATGCGAAAGCGTTGGCACAGTGATCTCGAGGCACCCGCGCACGCGCATATCAAAGCAGCCAGTTTCTCGCTTTATTTCGGCTTCGCGGTTTGATGGGTTCAAGACCTCAACACAGATTCTCAGGACTGCGTTACAGGCAGATTGATTGTATCTCGGGCTCCCGTTCCGGCTGAAGCCAGGCGACATCGATGGATTTTACTGCACATATTGTAATTATTATATATCTAGACTTGAAGCCTTTTCCGTCGTATGCGGAAATGAAAATGAAGACACTCGCGCCTCGGCGTCCCGTGAATTGGCTCTGGCCAGGCCTCAATGCGGTATCGGGAGCCTTCTCAGTCGTCACGGCGATTCTGCTCCTGCGATTGATCCCTCGAGTGCTTCCTTCAAAAAATCCTTCGGAAGACCGGAGGGCGCCTCAAAAAGCTCATGGTGCCTTGCACGCCAGCGAGGAACGCTTCCGTCTGCTTGTTGATGCGGTTTCGGACTACGCGTTGCTCACGCTTGACCCCAGCGGAATCGTGGTCAGTTGGAATACCGGTGCGGAACGGATCAAAGGCTACAAGGCGGATGAAATCATCGGTAAGCATTTCTCTTGCTTTTATCTGCCCGAAGCCATTGCCGAGGGCCATCCCGAGGCGGAACTGCGGATCGCCGCCACCGAGGGACGCTACGTAGAAGAAGGCTGGCGGATCCGCAAAGACGGGTCGCGCTTCTTAGCTGAAGTCGTCATCACGGCTATTCGGAGCAAGAACGGCGAGTTGACCGGATTCGCGAAAGTAACCCGCGATGTTAGCGAACGAAAAAGTTCCTCAGATGCCTTGCACGCCAGCGAGGAACGCTTCCGTCTGCTCGTTGACGCGGTTTCGGACTACGCGTTGCTGATGCTTGACCCCAGCGGAATCGTGGTCAGTTGGAATACCGGTGCGGAACGGATCAAAGGCTACAAGGCGGATGAAATCATCGGTAAGCACTTCTCTTGCTTTTATCTGCCCGAAGCCATTGCCAACGGCCATCCCGAGGCGGAACTGCGGATCGCCGCTACCGAGGGACGCTACGTAGAAGAAGGCTGGCGGATCCGCAAAGACGGGTCGCGCTTCTTAGCTGAAGTCGTCATCACGGCTATTCGGAGCAAGAACGGCGAGTTGGTCGGATTCGCAAAAGTAACCCGGGATATCACCGAACGCAGAAAGCTCGATCAGCAACTTAGAAAAGCAAAGGAAACTGCTGAGTCGGCCGATACGGCTAAAGGCCATTTTCTTGCCAACATGAGTCATGAGATCCGCACGCCGATGAACGGTGTAATTGGCTTAACGGGTTTGATGCTCAGTGGCCACCTGGACGCCCAGCAGCGCGAATTTGCCGAAACCATCCGGGCGAGCGGTGAGACGCTGCTAAACATTATCAATGACATTCTGGATTTCTCCAAAATTGAAGCAGGTAAACTTCTCATTGAACTCCTCGACTTTGATCTGATTGAAACCGTTGAAAGCAGCCTGGACCTGCTAGCCGAAACCGCTCATAGCAAAGGGATCGAGTTGGCTTGCGAAATCGCTCCCAACGTTCACCCAAGGTTGCGCGGTGATCCGGGACGATTGCGGCAAATCCTTGTAAACCTCATCGGCAACGCTGTTAAATTCACGGCAAAAGGGGAAGCCTTGGTGCGTGTCAGCATGGCAAGTCAAACCGATAGGCACGCCACGCTCCAGTTCGACATTGAAGACACCGGCGTTGGCATTTCACCCGCAGAGCAGATCGCCCTTTTTAAACCGTTTAATCAGGCCGACAGTTCCACCACTCGCAAATACGGCGGCTCGGGCTTGGGCCTTGCGATCGCCAAGCACTTGGTTTCCCTCATGGGAGGTCAAATCGGAGTGGAGAGCCAGTTGGATAAGGGCTCAAAATTTTGGTTTACGGCCAAGTTCGAAAAACTGATGGCGCCCGCGATCGTGCGGGACACAAATAAGGTCTATGATCTGCGGACGCTCATCGTGGACGACAATGCGACCAACCGCCAAATTCTACGCCAACAACTTCTGGCTTGGAAGATGCGGCCGGATTGCGCAACCAGCGGCGAGGAAGCGCTGGAAATGATGCGCGCTGCAGACTCGGAAGGGAGACCGTACGGTTTGGCGCTGTTAGATTTTCAAATGCCTGAAATGGACGGTCTAGGGCTGGCACGTGCCATCAAGAGCGACCCTGTGATCGGCCTTACCCGCCTGGTGATGTTGACCTCGCACTGGCAATTATTAAGCCCCACGGAACTCCAGGATTTCGGTATAGACGCGTGTGTCATCAAACCAGCCAAACAGTCGCGCCTCTTTGATTGCATAATCACTGCCATCGATCGAATGACAGGCCCAACCAGTCCCGCGGAAACCGTTGCCTCAAGGTCAGCCTCCTTTCCGTTGAAGATCCCACCGCTGCGAACGAAGGCGCGCGTTCTTATAGCGGATGATAACCGCACTAACTGTACAGTTGCTTTGGGTCAAGTACGCGAACTTGGTTATGCGGCGGAGGCCGTCGCAGACGGGTTGGAGGTGATCAGAGGCCTAGTGCAATTTTCTTACGATGTCATCCTGATGGACTGTCAGATGCCGGAGCTGGACGGCTACGAAGCAACGAAAATAATTCGCCGCCGGGAACAGGCCCCGGAAGGACGTTGTCCCTGGAAAGCGCCAGTTCACATCATCGCGATGACGGCCCACGCCCTGCACGGCGAACGGGAAAAGTGCCTTGAGGCGGGAATGGATGACTACATATCCAAACCGGTTAGGGTTCACGAGCTCAAACTGGCTCTGGAAAGGTCTTGCGTCCCAGAAACGGCCGTCCAGAGCTAGTGTACCGTCTGGCATATGCGAGACGATACATTAGGGAGATATTCTGCGGGACGTGAGCCACAGACGCTTCAATCTTAATTTCTTCAGGAACTTCAATCGTACTTCAGGCCGAAACCTAAACCGCCGGTTGCTGTTGGGTCAGGCAATGGAAGGCGCCGAGGCCCCAGATCAATTCCGTGCAATCGATCGGGATGATCCGCCGTTCCGGGAAACAATTCTGGAGAATATCGTGAGCGCGTTTGTCGTTGGGCGAACAGAACACGGGCAATAGAATCACTTTGTTAGCGATGTAAAAATTTGCATAGCTTGCTGGAAGACGGCGACCTTCCTTATCGACTCGCGGCGGCATTGGTAACGTGCGGATCTCGAGCGGGGTGCCGTCCTCGGCTTTCATCGTTCTGAGCAGCGCCAGGTTTGCCCTGAGCGGTTCGAAGTTAGGATCATTCGGATCCTCTTCCACAGCGGTCAGGACGGACGTCCGGCCGACGAACCTGCTGATATCGTCGACGTGCCCATCCGTGTCGTCACCTTCGATGCCGTCGCCCAGCCAGAGGATATTCGTGACGCCCAAATAGTCGCGCAGAGATCGTTCGATTTCGATTCTTGATTTTCCGGGGTTGCGATTTGGGTTGAGCAGACAGGATGTGGTGGTCAGCAGACTCCCCGCGCCATTCGCATCAAACGAACCGCCCTCCATCACCAATCCTGGAGAGTACAGAGGCAGGTGAAGATATTCTGCGATCCGTATGGGAACGACCTCGTCGAGGTCAAAGGGAGGATATTTGCCGCCCCAGGCGTTGTAATCCCAGTCGACGACGGCGAGCCGCGGTTCCCTGTCACGCTTGATAAAGATCGGGCCGTGATCGCGGCACCATGGCTCGTTGGTTGGGATGTGGATATACGCCACGTGGCTCGTGTCGATATCCTGCAAGACCAAGCGGACATGCTGTTCGTGATCATGATCGATCACGTTAATCCTGACCTGTTCAGACTCACGCAACGCGTCAATCATCCGAACGAAGACCGGCATCACTTCGTCGTAGGCATCGGGAAAACTGATTCCTTCGCGACGCGGCCAGGAGAGCCACGTCGCCTCGTGCGGTTCCCATTCGGCCGGCATACGATATCCCTGAGCAGCCGGAGTGTTATCCCAAAATGTTTTCACCAAAAAAACCCGCTTAATCTGTGGTTTAGAATTTCGGTTGCCGTTGCCCCGCGCCGGTAAATCCCCGAGGGAATCGATCAGTCGATATAACGCCTGCTAATATCGGCGTAGGCGTCGATTCGACGATCCCGAAGGAAGGGCCAATGGGTTCGCTGTTGTTCCAATTGCGCGAGATCAATCTCGACGACCAAGGCTTCTTCCGTGTCCGCGCCCGCCTTCCCGATAATCTCTCCGCCCGGATCCACGACGAAGCTCTGTCCCCAGAATTCAATCCCGTCTCCTCCGGAGGGCGCTTCGTGCCCTGTTCGGTTCGGTACCGCAACGTAACAGCCATTGGCGATCGCATGGGAACGCTGAATCGTTTCCCAGGCTGAATGCTGCCGCTTGCCATACGCTTCTTTTTCGCTAGGATGCCAGCCGATCGCAGTTGGATAGAAAAGGATTTCGGCGCCGCTGAGAGCGGTCAGCCGAGCGCCCTCCGGGTACCATTGGTCCCAACAAATCAGCACCCCGATCGTCGCGAATCTGGTTTTCCAGGACTTGAACCCAAGATCCCCTGGAGTGAAATAGAATTTCTCGTAGAAGGCCGGGTCGTCTGGAATATGCATTTTCCGATATTTTCCGACAGAGCCGCCGTCAGCATCAATAATCGCCGCTGAATTGTGGTAAAGCCCGGCCGCGCGTTTTTCGAATAGCGGCGCAACAACGACCACGCCGAGTTCCTTGGCGATCATTCCTAAACGCGTGGTGGTCGGCCCCGGTATTTCTTCCGCGAATCGGAAATTTGCGTGATCCTCAGTTTGGCAAAAGTAGATCGTGTTAAAAATCTCCGGAAGGCAAATGATCTTTGCCCCCTCCGAAGCCGCGTCGCGGATCATTGCTTCAGCCTTGTCCACATTTTCCATCGGTTTGGTCGAACATCGCATCTGGATCAAGCCGAGTTTCAGCATGGAATTCAGTAGGGTGAATTCATTCCCAGCGCAAAGCGCTTATTGTGAATTCTTTTCTGCTCAATTTTCTCTTGGCTTCGCGACCGTTGCAACGGAGGGTGACCTTCAGACCCAGAGATTTAAGAAAATGCTCAATGATATTCGGATAGTTATCCACACGGCCAAAGGAGATATCGAGGCAACGCTCTTTCCCTCGAAGGCGCCCGTTACGACGGCCAACTTCCTGAATCTGGCATCCCGGAAGTTTTACGACGAACTCACCTTTCACCGGGTCGTTCCGCGTTTTGTCATCCAGGGTGGCGACCCTCTCGGGAGCGGATCCGGGGGGCCTGGTTACCGCTTTGAAAACGAAGTTCATCCCACGTTATCGCACCTCAACGTCGGTGTGCTGGCGATGGCAAATGCCGGTCCGAACACCAACGGCAGCCAGTTCTATGTGACGATTGATTCGCTCAAACAGGAGCATGTAAAAATGCTGGATGGCAGCTATTCGATCTTCGGACAAGTCACAAAGGGATTGGATGTCACCACAAAAATCTCTCAAGGAGATAAGATCCGATCGATTGATGTTCTTGACTCGGCCGACGAATTGTTTGCCGAGCAAAAGACGCGGCTCAAGGAGTGGAACAAAATTCTCGATCAAAAATTTGGGAAGAAACTGATCGCGGCCCCGGCTAGTCAGCAAAACGACTGACTACGGTTGGTCGGGCCCGTCCACCATCATTTCCACATCTCGCGACTCTCTTTCGACTCTCCTCCTTCGATTCAAGAGCTGTTTTCATGCAGGATGAAATGAGTCTGCGGACCGCAGATTATGATTATCAGCTCGCGGACGAGCTCATCGCCCGCTACCCGGCCGAGCGGCGGGATGAATCGAGAATGATGCTCCTGGACCGTGACAGCCACCGGATCACCCATCTTCGTTTTCGCGACTTAGTCGATTTGATCCGGCCTCAGGAGCTGGTCGTCCTGAACAACACCAAAGTCATTCCGGCCCGGATCCGGTTCCCTGATCGCAACGCAGAGATCCTTTTGCTGGAACAACTCGATCCATTCACCTGGCGATGTCTTGTCCGGCCGGGCAAATCGTTTTCCCTGGGGCGAACGTTTTCGATCCATGGCCATGTGGGCAGAATCGTTCAAATTGACGATGAAGGAGATCGGGTGATCCGGTTCGATCGGTCGATTGATCTCAACGAAATCGGAGAAATCCCGCTTCCTCCTTATATCACCCGAATGCCGGAGGCTATTGATCGCGAACGGTATCAAACGGTCTTTGCCTCGCAAAATGGCGCGATTGCCGCGCCGACCGCCGGGCTGCATTTCACCCCCGAACTCCTGGAACGGTTCCCGCACGAGTTTCTTACCCTGCACGTCGGAGCCGGAACATTCAAACCGGTAAAGACCGCGGTTATCACCGAACATCAACTTCATCGTGAAGAATTTGAACTGACCGCTTCGGCTGCCCACAGAATTCAGGCGGCTGGGGAAGTTTTGGCGGTGGGGACGACAACCGTGCGGACTCTGGAAACCCTGATGCAGCGGTTTGAAAAAATACAACCAGGCAAAGGCGTGACCGATATTTTTATCTATCCGCCGTTCCAGTTTCGGCGGGTAAATTCATTGCTGACAAATTTTCATCTTCCAAAATCGACGCTCTTGATGTTGGTGGCCGCGTTTGCCGGTCGCGAGTTTATTCTGGAAGCGTATCGGGAGGCTTTAAAGGAGAGGTATCGTTTTTTCAGCTACGGAGATTGCATGCTGATCCGTTAGGCGAACCAAGGGTGTTAGGCTTAGGCGATGAGGGCTTCAATCCTGATGCGCTGAAGTATGTGTGGCCCGGCACTCTCGCCCACAGAATGGGCCTCAAACATCTGATGAAGGCGAACGGGCGCCGGTGGCATGTTTTCACGAGGGATCGCGTTCGAGTTTTGATCTCTCATTGCCAAAGGAATCAATTTCGTTTTGCGCGGAAAAACCGCTGCAGGACCTCGCGACACTCCACCTCGCGTACGCCGCGGGTGATCTCGCACTGGTGATTCAACGGCGGCATTTGGAGCAGATTGATCATGCCGCCGGCTCCGCCGGTTTTCGGATCCGGGCAACCGTAGATCACGCGCCGAAGTCTGGCCAGGACGATGGCACCGGCGCACATCGGGCACGGCTCCTTGGTGACATAGAGATCGCAGTCGTCTAGTCGCCAGTCGTCCACAACGCTTTCAGCCTGCGTGATGGCAAGCATCTCGGCATGAGCGGTGGCGTCCTTGAGGATTTCCACCTGGTTCCAGGCGCGTGCGATGATCTCTGCGTGGCGAACAATTACGGCGCCGATCGGAACTTCGTCCTGCAATTCGGCTTTCCTCGCTTGTCGTAAAGCTTCGCCCATGAAATAGGTATCGCTCGAAAAATCCAGCAAATCGTCCATGGTAAGGGCTAAAGAGAAGGAAGAATCGATGAACAGCAAACCGATAATAGTCGCGCCCTCGGTCCTCGCATGTGATTTCAACAATATCGGATCGGAGTGCGCACGAATCGAGAAAGCAGGCGCGGACTGGCTGCATCTCGACGTGATGGACGGGCATTTTGTCGACAATATTTCCTTTGGGCCGCCCATTGTGGAAGCGATCGCACAAATCGCCACCGTGCCATTGGACACTCATTTGATGGTTGAGCGGCCCGATCACTTCTTTCCACGATTCATTCCGTTCGCCAGCAATATTACGATCCACGTCGAACCCGCCTATGATATCGGCGGCACGTTGAAAGGTATCCGCGTTGCCGGTGCGACGTGCGGTTTGGCGATCAGCCCGCCAACTCCCTTCGAAAAGGTAGAGCCATTCCTTGATCAGATCGATCTGTTGCTGGTTATGACGGTTAATCCCGGATTCGGCGGACAGCAGTTCATGGAGGGTATGATGGCCAAGGTGAAGCGAGCGGCTCAACTTCGCGCTGAACTTGGACTCGATTTCCATATCGAAGTGGATGGCGGGATTCACCCAAACACCGCCGCAATCGCGCGCGAATCCGGGGCGAACGTGTTGGTCGCAGGCACCGGTGTTTTCCGAGCTCAGGATGCGGCTCTGGCGATCAAGGAGCTGCGCGTTTGAATGAGCAACCAGCGAGTTTTAACGTCCATGCCGGCCGCATGGATTGCCGTCGGCATCATCCTCTTCGGCGTTTGGTGCGCTTGGTCGCAGGATGCGCCCGTTGGATCGCCGGGCCAGGTAGTCGTCACCCAACGTGCGATTCGTCACATCGAGGACCGCCATTGGCCCGATAGCCCGGCCCAAGGCGCTGGCAAGTTCGCTTCTGGGATCACCGAGGATTCGCTCAGACAACTCGTGAACGAAGCTGTCGCTCACGGGCGCGTACGGCACAATACAAACGGGCGACCTGGCCAAATCTACGAATTTGATTTCGGTCACCCGATCGGAATTGCCATCGATGGGAGACCGGCGTACCGGCTTCGGGTCGTGGTGAATAAATGGAATCAACTCGTTACTGCATTTCCGTTTTGAAAGCTTGCGCAACTCTCTATGCACCTCGACTACCGGCTTTCTGAAGATTGGGACGAGAATTCCACCAATCTGGCGGCTGCGGACGAGACAGACCTCCGTTACTACGCGGCGACCGGGGACGTCATTCTCCGACAGGATCAGAGCGACCTGAGCGCGAGATGGGGCTGGATACCGCTGATCGATTTTGCGCTGGCTTTGCGGAAGATTGCTGAGGCCCTGGCAGTCACGGAGGGAAACGAAACGTTCGAGTTCACCGAATCAGATGCGACACTTCGGTTCGAGCGGCGAGGGCAGGAAATAATTGTCCGTGGGAGTTACGCGTCGGGAGAGATTACCGTTTCATTTACGGAATTCAGTGAACAGGCACGAGAATTTGCCCGCCGCTTGGACGCGGAGTTGCGGGCAAAATGCCCAGAGCTCGGACGGAACTCGGCCTATCAGGATTTTAGACTTTCCGGATTGAGTCCCTGAAGCTCCTTCGGGACGAAGAGGCCGTCTTTCCGGATGAGCTTTTGATCGAAGTAAATTTCGCCCCCACCGTAATCCGACCGCTGGATGCAGACGAGATCCCAATGAACCTGGCTGCGGTTGCCGTTATCCGCCCGTTCGTACGCTTGCCCGGGAGTGAAATGAAACGAACCGGCAATCTTTTCGTCGAAGAGAATGTCGCGCATCGGTTCCCGGATATAGGGATTGAAGCCGAGCGCGAATTCACCAATGTACCGAGCGCCTTCGTCCGAATTGAGAATTGCGTTCAGTCGCTCCGTATTATTCGAGGTGGCGTCGACAACTTTGCCGTTTTTGAATGAGAGGCGAACAGAGTCAAACGCGGTTCCCTGGTAGACGGTTGGGGCATTGTAGTGAACGTGGCCCTCAACGGAATCTCGAACCGGACAGGAAAAGACTTCGCCGTCAGGAATATTGTGCTGACCCCCGCAGATGATCGCAGGGATGCCTTTGATGCTGAAACGCAGATCAGTTCCG
>DATHPZ010000088.1:0-43613 GCA_035483355.1 Chthoniobacterales bacterium
AGGTGCTTCGTTTGCTGGCAAAGATGCGACGAAACTAAGTTCGCGGAGATGGGTCTCCAAGGGGCTCCCACCCCAACGGGTCTGGCCCGGTTATGCGTCGTTAGTGGGCCGGACGATGCGATTGAGCAGTGCGTTCATAAAGCCAGGGCCGGTCGAAAGACCCTGGCTTCCAAGCGTGCGTAGAGTCTTGCCAGCTTTCCTACCTCTTAGAAGGGTCCTATGTTGCTCCGCAGTCCTGTAAGAGCCCAATGAAGGCAGTCAGGAGCACCCCAGGGCTAGCTAAGCTTAGAGCGCACGCCGTGGGGACAGGACACCAATCGATCACGACGGGGTCGAGGACTGGAGGCTCCCTTTCGCGCGACGTTCGCAGGTCCCCTTCTCGTGAAGATCGAGGCAGTTTGCCTCGATGCGGACGTTCAGTTTCAGGGGTTTGAACCCCAGGCTGTTTGCCAGGAACCGTTCGCGCAGCATAATACATTCATCCTGCACCTGGATCACCTGCGCGCAATCGGCACAGATAATGTGAAAAGCGGCCGGCGACTGCTCCCGGTTCACCTCGTAATATCGATGTTCCCGGTTGAGTTCAACCTCGCGAATCAAATGACTGTCGAGTAACATCGGCAGCGTGCGATAGATCGTCGCCAATGAAATCTCGGGATCCAATTGACGCGCCCTGGTCAAAAGATCCTCGGCATGAAAGGGCTCCGCAAATGCGATAGCGGCGCGGACGATCACTTCGCGCGGCTTAGTCAGCCGAAACCCACCTTCTTTGAGATAATTTAACGCCTCCTCGAAGAGAACATCAGGCTGCTTTTTTGGGCGCTCTCTCAAATGCAAGTGTCCTCTGGTCTGCTGTTTCCGGATCGGAAAACTTCCGGGCGAAATCTTGTGGAGGATACATTCTGTGCGCTCAAAACTCATGCAAAACCTGATGATAATAAGCCGCCTGCGCCTCGGCGTCTAGGGGAACACGTATCGGCCTGTCGTGTAAGGGAGCATCGGCCTTCACCCACCAGACGGTTTTCAGATCGGCACCAGAAGAAGCAGAGCGGATGGGCACGAAGGCCGACAAGCGTTCCCTACCTGCGTGCCAGCCGGAAAAACAGTGTTCCGCCGAGCATCAGATAGACAAAGTTCGGCAACCAGATCAGATATTCCGGATGCAGGTTGGGCTTATGCTTCACGTTGTCCGTTATCACGATGATAATAAAATAAGAGAAGGCGACGATTAGACTCAGAGCGATACCGACCGAGGTTTCTTTTCGCTGGGCGGTAATCGCCAGCGGGATCCCGACCAGGACAAAAGTAAAAACCGCCATCGCGTTGGAAAAGCGCTTGCTCACCTCAGTTTTGAAGGCTGCGTCATCCTCTTTATCATTGCTCTGCTTGAGGGCATGTTGCAGCTGATCCAGAGTGAGTTCGGTGGTGCGCTGATTGTTTCGGGCCTTACGAAGCAATTCTTCCAAAGAAATTGGCATCACGCCCTCGCGCATGGTGATTCCGTGTCGCATTTTCTTAAGGTCATCGGGAGCATTCTTATCCCGCTCTTCATACCGGGCGTCATAGACGTGTAACAAAATCTGCTCGTTCTTTTTGTCGACCTCGAGGGTGCCTCGGCGGGCGTTGATCACGCGCATCGGCAAATTCTGGGGATTCATCTCGAAGATATAAAGATCGTGCAGATTTGATCCTTCCTTTTTTCCGACATAGATCTTTCGATTCGGGAACTGGTCGATCACTTCGTCACTGCCAAACAAGGCGAGCGGATCATTCGATGCGAGGTCGAACACTGCCGACCGCAGCTTAACTTCTGCAATCGGCGCGGCATAGAGGTTGATCCAGAGACAGATGCCCAGGAACACGATTGCGATTACAAAGACGGGGTAGCAGATACGCGTCATGCCGACGCCATTGGCCCGAAGTGCCACCAGTTCGTTATCGGAGGAGAGCTTTCCGAATACGAGGAGTACCGCTACGAGCACCCCCCAAGGAATCGAGTAGGTCAATGAAAACGGCAGCAGATAACCGATGAATGTCAGAATGTAGGTGACCGGAACCTGATGACTGAGCAACAAGCTGAGCAAATCGCGCAAGACATTGCCCAGCACAAGAATCACGGTAAGCAGGCTGACGGCCCAAATCACGGCGGTCAGAATCTGTCCGCTCAAATAACGATCGATGATCTTCATCCTACCGGGTTCCGTCCGGTTGGAGGTCGGGAGTTTTGCTTAGTGTCCTGTCGCCGAAATAACATGCCTTTTGCCGTAGGTCAGTTGGCTGTTTTTCAAGGCGCGAGCGATGCGCCCATATCTGAGTCATACGGGTCGAGCGAGCAACGCGTAAAAACGGCCAACCGGCCACGGCCCAGTGGGTTGCGATGAAAATGGGCCGGCGGCTGCGTTGCTCGTCGGTCACGTATCGATTCAGATATGCTCCCTTCTCGCGCCTTGCCGGCGGCCCATTTTGATCGCAACAAAAGGCATGTTATTTCGGCGACAGAACACTAGTCAACTTGCGGGCTCCATCCCGTGAGACAACTCTTCTGCCTCCACGGGGACGCAGCTGCAGAAAAGGTTTCTGTCGCCATAGACATTGTCTATTCGGCCGACGACAGGCCAGAATTTGTGTTCTCGCGTCCATGGCGCCGGGTAAGCTGCAGATTCCCGCGAATAGCTTCGATCCCAGCTGTCAGCTAGAAGATCTTGCGCCGTATGGGGCGACCGTTTGAGGACGTTATCTTCGCGGTCGGCTTCTCCGGTTTCGATGGCTCGAATTTCACCGTAGATCGAAATCATGGCATCACAGAAACGATCTAGTTCAGCCTTCGATTCGCTCTCGGTCGGTTCAATCATCATTGTTCCAGGAACCGGCCAGGACATGGTCGGCGCATGGAACCCGTAGTCCATGAGACGCTTGGCAACATCTTCGACCTCAATTCCGGCAGACTTTTTGAACTGCCGAAGATCGATGATGCACTCGTGGGCAACACACCCGTTTTTTCCTTTGTATAAAATGGGGAAAAATGGCGCTAACCGGCTGGCAACATAGTTCGCGTTCGCGATCGCTACTTTGGTCGCGTGCCGCAATCCTTCCGGACCCATGAGGCGAAGATAAATCCAGGAGATGCCCAGGATACTGGCGCTACCATAGGGAGCTGCGGCAATTGGGCCGATGCCTGATTTCCGGCCGAAGTCCACGAAAGGATGGCCCGGCAAATAGGGAGCCAGGTGAGCTTTCACTCCGATCGGGCCAACTCCCGGGCCTCCACCGCCGTGCGGTATGCAAAATGTCTTGTGCAAATTCAGATGACACACGTCCGCTCCGAAGTCGGCTGGACGGCAGAGCCCCACCAGAGCGTTCATATTCGCGCCATCCATATAAACCTGCCCGCCGTGCTGATGGACGATTTCACAAATCTCCGTGATTCCCTCTTCAAATACGCCGTGGGTTGAAGGATAGGTCACCATCAAGGCGCCGAGTCTTTCCGAATGCTGCTCCGCTCTTTTCCTGAGATCACCGAGATCGATATTCCCCTGGGCGTCACATTGCACCGGGACCACCTGGAATCCAGCCATTGCGGCCGAGGCGGGATTGGTCCCGTGAGCCGAAGTTGGAATCAAGCACACGTTTCTCTGAGTTTGTCTCCGTTCACGATGATATTCCCGAATTACCAACAGACCTGCGTATTCGCCCTGCGACCCGGCATTGGGTTGGACAGTCACCTCAGCGAACCCCGTAATGGCAGCCAGCCAACTCTCCAGCTCAAGGATCAGCTGTCGATACCCGGCCGTTTGAGCGGCAGGCGCAAACGGATGGATCTGGCCGAGTTCCGCCCAGGTGACGGGGAGCATCTCCGCCGCGGCATTCAGTTTCATCGTGCAGGATCCCAGCGGGATCATGGAAGTCGTCAGTGACAGATCCCTGGACTCGAGCCGATGGAGATAACGCATCAGCCCGGTCTCAGTGTGATGACTATTGAAAACAGGGTGCGTCAGATAAGGAGACCTGCGAACAAACTCTTGAGGGATATCGCCAACTTCCGCCTCGGAAAGATCCGGAACGAAGTCCGACTTATCATCGGCAAAAAGATTCACCAGAGTCTGAAGATCCTCTTCGGAAACCGTTTCATCGAGACTGATCCCGATGGAGTCATCATCGAAAATCCGGAAATTGATCAAGGATGCCGCCGCCTTGGTGAGGATCGCGTTCCTCCGCTGACCGAGCTTCACCCGGAGGGTATCAAAACGCGGATCGCCTCCGACTTCCAAACCAAGTTTTTCCAAACTGAAGGCCAGCCTTCCCATCTGCCGTTGGATCCGTTCCGCGATCTGTCTCAAGCGATTTGGGCCATGATAAACGGCGTAAGTCGCAGCAATAACGGCTAATAAAACCTGAGCGGTACAGATATTACTCGTCGCTTTATCGCGTCGGATATGTTGCTCACGGGTCTGCAACGCGAGCCGGTAACCGGGACGTCCAGCCGGATCTTTTGAAACCCCGACCAACCGCCCCGGCATAAGCCGTTTGAATTGGTCACGCGTGGAAAAGAATGCGGCATGCGGACCGCCGTAACCGAGCGGAACGCCGAATCGCTGCGTCGTTCCGACACAGATATCTGCCCCAAACTCACCCGGAGGAACAAGGAGCGTCAGGCTCAGAAGATCTGCGGCGACAACAGCGAGCGCCTGACCTTCATGAAGCCGCTGGATAAAGGTCGTGTAGTTGTAGATGGGTCCGTCGGTCGCAGGATACTGGAGCAACGCTCCAAAAAGTGGTTTCTTGAAATCCCAAGTGCGGTGATCTCCAACGATCACTTCGATGCCCAGCGGCTTGGCCCTGGTTTCAACAACGGCGACGGTCTGTGGATGACAGGTTTGCGAAAGAAAAAACGTTCGGACTGAAGTCTGCTTCCGCAGTGCGAAACACATCGCCATCCCTTCGGCTGCGGCGGTGGATTCATCCAATAACGAGGCATTGGCGATCTCCAACCCTGTCAGATCGGTCACCATGGTCTGGAAATTCAGTAGAGCCTCGAGGCGTCCTTGTGCGATTTCCGGCTGATAGGGTGTGTATGCCGTGTACCAACCTGGTTTCTCCAGAATATTCCGTTGGATCACAGGCGGAGTCACGCAAGCATGATAGCCAAGGCCGATATAGGATTTTGCCACCCGATTTTTGAGAGCAATTTCTCGGAATGTTCGCAGGACTTCGAACTCGCTATCAGGCTCGGGTAGATTCAGTTCATCATCAGAGCGAATCGCTTCCGGAACCGTGGCGTCGATCAGAGAGTCAAGGGAATGGTGGCCAACTTGTTGCAGCATCTCCTGCAATTCTTCCTCGCTGGGACCAACGTGCCTCTCAACGAACGACGGAAAGCCCATGTTTGCCATTTTCCTGGAAAGCTTCCTACTCAGCATCGCGGAACATGGAGCAGAGGAGCGAGGATTACAAGTTGCCGGCGGGCGGAATGAGGATGAGAGGGGCACGAACGCGTTACCGCCCTGATTCATTCAATCCGCTCCTAACGGTTGCCCAGCGTTGGTTCCTACATATCGTGACGAGATGGTGAGTGACTCAACGAATCTGCCTGTTAAACAAACGCCTCTCTACGCGGAACATCTGAAGCTGGGCGCAAAGATGATTGGTTTCGGCGGTTGGAACATGCCGGTCTTCTATTCGAGCATTCTAGAGGAACACCAGGCAGTTCGTCAGCGCGTCGGGATCTTCGACATTTCGCATATGGGCCAGATCAGGGTATCGGGACCTTCTGCCGAACAATGGTTAAACACCATGCTCACCAACAACCTGAAGCGACTCGAAATGCGCGACGGACAATATACGCTGCTGTTGAATGAGCAGGGCGGCGTGATCGATGATCTCATCGTTTACTGTCGCGGCAGCAACGACTATTTCCTCGTCGTAAACGCCGCGAAGATCGAAGAAGACTTTGCCTGGATGCAGTCGCGGCTCAAAGGCGGAGTTGCGGTCTCCGACCTCAGTGACCACTTTGCTGGTCTTGCGGTACAGGGCCCTGGATCGGCTGAATTGCTCGAACGATTCGGGGAATTGCCGAAGCGGAATCAAATCAGGGAAACCCGAATCCAAGGTATCCCCGTTTTGCTGGCGCGAACCGGTTACACGGGAGAGGATGGATTTGAGCTTTTCTATCCCGCCGCAGCTGCCGGGGTGGTCTGGAATCATCTGCTGGAAGTCGGCACCCCGCTTGGAGTGAAGCCATGCGGACTGGGCGCGCGAGACACATTGCGAATGGAAGTATGTTACCCTTTGAACGGAGCGGACCTATCGCCCACGCGAACCCCACTCGAAGCGGGTCTCGGTTTTTTTGTCGACCTTGAAAAGCCGGAATTTGTGGGACGGGATCCCTTGCTCGTACAAAAAGAAACGGGCTTGAGGCAGCGCCTCGTGGCGCTCAAATCGGATGGAAAATCTCCTCCCCCACGAGCTCACTATAGCGTTTTCGTCGGCGATGCAAGGGTTGGCGAACTGACGAGCGGCACGCAATCTCCCAGCCTGGGGATCGGAATCGGTCTGGGTTATGTCGACGTTCCGTTTTCGAAACCGGGCCAAAAAGTTGAAATAGATGTTCGCGGGCGAAGATTTGCCGCGACTGTCGAAAAAAAACCGCTATACAAAAAACGATGCTAGTCCCCGATGATCTCAGATACGCCGAGACCCACGAATGGATCCGATCGGAAGGTTCGATTGGTACAGTAGGCATTACGGATCACGCTCAAGCGGAGTTGACCGACATTGTGTACGTGGAGTTGCCTCAGGTTGGCGCCATATTGGAATCGCGAAAAGCTGCGGCTGTCGTCGAGTCCGTCAAAGCGGCGAGCGACATTTACTCGCCGGTGAGCGGTGAAGTCGTAGAAACCAATCCCGAACTCGAGAGCAATCCGGCCCTGGTGAACACCGATCCGTACAATGCAGGGTGGCTTTTTAAGCTGAAGCTTTCACATCCGGAAGAGATCTCCTCGCTAAAAAGCGCAGCCGAGTACAGGACCCAGATCGGGACGTGAGGGATCCCTATCCGCCGGCGGGGTTTTGCGTGTCTCTGGCACAAGAGCGAGAATCGCGCGGGAGCGGTTTCACTGTCGGGGCGAAAGCGATCGCCGAAGTTGACGCGCTGCCCGCACCGAAGGAGTAAGTGTCCTATGTCTTGGATCAACTGGCTGGAAGCGCGCATCGGGTTTTTGGGCGTCCCGCGCCTCATGCAGTTGATCGCCGTGCTGAACGGCCTGGTTTATCTTCTGAATTTCTTCAAGCCAAGCTTCGTCCTGGCTCTGCTTCTGATCCCCGAAAGAATTCTCCACGGCGAAGTTTGGCGGCTGGTTTCGTACATCTTCGTACCGCAAGTCCTGATGAGCGGTGGCAACCCAGCGTCCCATCCGTTCTCTGTGGTCTTTCTATTTGTCTACCTTTGGTTTCTGGTCTGGATGGGTGATGCCCTTGAGCATGCGTGGGGCGCTTTCCGCGTGACGCTTTTCTATTTCCTCGGGATGGTTGGTGTCACCGTGGCAGCCTTTTTCTTTGGGGGCGGCGGCGTTTCTGCGTTTCTCTTGAATTCTTCTCTTTTCTTTGCTTTCGCCACTCTTTATCCGGACGTGCAGATCTACGTCTTTTTTATCCTGCCGCTGAAGCTTAAATGGCTTGCCTTTGTCAGCTTGGCACTGTTGCTCATCCCTTTGTTCGGGGGTTCCCTGAGCACAAAATTGGCGATCCTGGTCTCGTTCCTTAACTATTTCGTTTTCTTCGGGCCCACGGCCTATGCGAAATTGCGGGACCGGACTGCAACGGATATTCGCAAGCGCAAGTTCGAGAGCAAAGCGTCCCCGGAAGACACTCTTCACCGATGCGCCGTCTGCAAGCGAACCGAAAAAGATAGTCCTGAGCTGGAATTCCGCGTTTCCCGCAACGGCGAGGAATATTGTCTTGATCACCTGCCAAAGTAGAGAGGTCAGGAGTTGCAGGAATTCTTGATGCTGGAAACCGTTCGCTTCAAAAACGCAGCGGAATATTCAGGACGCAAAAAAGCGTTGAAATTCTCGGAGCTTTTCCAAAGCCCGGCCTGAATCCAGGATTTCATTTGCCAACTGAATGCCGGACTCCATCCGAGGGACTGTGCCGGTTACCACGAGACCCGCCGCGGCATTGATCGTGACCAAATCCCGCTTTGCGCTGCGGTCTCGATTCGCGAGGATATCCGTCAGAGCTTGGGCATTCTGTGCCGCATCGCCTCCCCGCAATTCGTGCAGCAATGGTTTCCGGAATCCGAGTTGATCCGGGAACAAATAAAATTGATTCAAGGAATCCCCTTTCACCTCATGAACCTCGGTTTCCCCGAGCAACGAAATCTCATCCATGCCAGACCCTCCCAGTACCTGACCGTGAACAACCCATGCACGGCTTCTGCCAACCTCGCGAAGTGCGACGGCATATTTCTCCAAGATTGTCGGAGAAAATACCCCCGTTAACTGGCAAGTTGGTCCAGCGGGATTCAAAAGTGGGCCCAGCAGATTGAACACGGTGGCAATTCCCTGCTCTGCGAGTTTTCTCCGGATGGGAGCAACCAGTCGAAAGGCCGGATGATAGAGCGGAGCGAAGAAAAATCCGATACCGGTCTGGTGAATGCAATCGGTCATCTGCTCCGGCGGGCAGGCAATCGGGATCCCAAGATTTTCGAGCACATCAGCGGCGCCTGCCTTGGAAGTGATCGCCTTATTCCCATGCTTCAGCACCACCACACCGGCCGCGGCGAGCAGAAAGATACAGGTCGTCGAGACATTGATCAGTTCAAGACGGTCGCCGCCAGTCCCAACAATATCGACGGACGGTTGGTCTCCCAATCGAAGGACAGGCCGGATCGCGAGTTCCAGAAAGGATCGGGCGAAATACCCAAGTTCCTCGCCGGACTCTCCCTTTATTTTTAAAGCCACGAGGAAATCGCCTTTTTCGAGCTCGGAAACGTCGGGATCAGCAAGCTGCCTGGATGCTTCGCGCGCTTGATCCATCCGGAGATCAACTTTGTCTCGCAATTGTTCGATTAAATCTTTCAAGGAAGGGCCTCGCTGAGACTGACAACTCTCTTACCCGGGCCCCGCTTTGAGACTCATGCCGATCGTATGACCAAGATTCAGAGTCGCGTGTAAGAACGATACGGCAATTAGCCAGAGCACGACCGTGAGACCAACCGCTTTCCCGGAAGACATACGAGTCGACCAAGATGGGCCTCGGGTTGCCGTTATGTCTAGAGAAATTCGTTCGGCGTTCGGCGTTAACCGTTTGGCGTTGGGGTTCACCGTTTGTTCGGCGGCTTCGGGGCGGCCCGGGCATCGGTTGCGTTGGCGCATTGCGAGCGAAAGAGTTCGTTGTAGGGTACGGGATGACCAGGTCGGTTCTGATCGCCGGGTGCGGTTTTGTCGGTCTTCCTCTCGCCCGGAGTTTCGTTTCTTCCGGGTGGGAGACACATGCGATTACAGCATCCAAAACTTCGGCAGCAAACCTTCACGGCGAACCCTTCAGCGCGTATGCTGCGGATATTACTGAGAGGACCAGCTGGGGACATTTCGCAGGCCGTCGCTTCGACGTCGTCGTGCATTGCGCCAGCTCCGGGCGAGGAGACGCCAGCAGATACGCGGCGGTTTTCTTTGCCGGTACCCAAAATCTGATGGCACATCTGGACTACGGACGCCTCATCTTCAGTAGTTCGACGTCGGTGTATGCTCAAACCGACGGCTCCTGGGTCGATGAAACGTCCCCTGCAGATCCCGTGCGGGAGACCAGCCGCATCCTCCGCAAAACGGAGGATCTAGTGCTTGGCTCCGGGGGCACCGTCGCCCGTCTGGCGGGACTCTACGGCCCGGGACGTTGCGCTCCGTTGCAGAAGGTCCTGGATGGACGCGCAATGATCGAAGAAGATGGAACGCGCACCTTGAACACCTTGCACCAATTAGACGCTGCTCGGGCACTCCAGTTTCTCGCTCAAACGAAATCGAGCGATCTGTTCAATGTCGTTGACAACCAGCCACTTACAGAGATCGACTGGTTCCGATACATCTGCCACCGCTTGAATAAGCCGCTCCCTCCGGTCGGTCCACGCGATTCGAACCGGAAACGCGGCTGGACCAACAAACGAGTTAGCAACCGGAAGCTGCGATTGCTCGGCTGGGATCCGATTTATCCCACATTCAAGGAAGGGGTGTCCTCGCTATTAGCGCAAGAGGGGTAGAAGCCAAGGAGCCAAGAAGCCAGGAGCCACCAACCAGAGAGTGTCTCGGATGTGGGCGACATGCCTCAGATCCCGATACGTTTCACTTCCCGCTCGTTTTTGAAAGTATGTGTGCTATATTCAGCTCTCTATGGCTATGCAGAAGAAAAACGCCTTTTCACGACGCCTCCCGGACTTGGTCACCGAAGAACTTGTCACAGTACTCTCTCAGAGGAAATCCTTTGAGTTTAAGCAACTCTTCGAGATTGTTCACGAAAATCTTCGCCAGCGAAATGCAGCGAGTGGAGGCGAAGAAATGTTGCGTTTGCGTGCTTACGAAAAACTCCAAAATCTGGTAGCTCGAGGTGTGGTAAAGAAAAGCGGCAAAAGTTACAAGGGTGATTCATCCGCTTTAGCGGCAATGACCGCGGCGAACACGGCACAGGCTGCCGCGGTCGCTTCGAAGTCCTAAGCCCCAAAATACTCCTATGTTGCAGGATTACCTGCCGATCCTGTTGCAAGTAATCGTCGCGATCGGGTTCGCCGCTTTCGCATTGGTGGTGAGCGTCATTCTCGGTCGCGTCGGCAAACGCAATGCAATCAAGGATTCAGCCTACGAATGTGGCATGCTGCCGCAGGGCGAAGGTCAGCCGCGGTTCAGCGTCAAGTTTTACCTGGTCGCGATGCTGTTCATTCTGTTCGATATTGAGATCGTGTTCATGTACCCGTGGGCAGTGGTCTACCGCGACTACGGCGACAAATTCAATCCATGGACCATTTTTGGGAGCATGCTTGGGTTTGTAGTGATCTTGATGGTCGGTTTCGTTTACGCAATCAAAAAGGGCGCGCTGGACTGGAAGCGCTAAAACCCCCACGCACCCGCAAGGGAGCCGCTATCCTCGCCTAGCTCTTGGTGACAGGTGCGGTTCCCAGGGTGTGCAGGTTCTGGGCGTTTCGACGGTTCGAAATCTCGTTTTTTGTGTTGGCACCTGTGAAGGCGACCGTGGATCGATCGCTGCTAACGCTCGCTCAGCCTTTTTCGCGAAATCAATGAAAGATCTTGTGAGGCTGCGTCATGGTCGCGAAGAGAGTCTTATACGAAGGACGCGTACAGGGTGTTGGTTTCCGTTTTTCGGTTAAATCGATCACGACCGGGTATGACGTAGTCGGATCGGTGAAGAACCTGATTGACGGTCGAGTCGAACTGGAGATTCAAGGTGAAGAAAGCGAAGTGGAGGAATTTCTTAAGGCCATTCTCGACAGCCATCTGCGCCGGCACATCAACCGATTCGTGGTGCACGATATTCCCATGAAAAAGGGGATCAAAGGATTTGAGATTCGGCATTGAGCCTGGGGCATTGGCTTTCGCCGCAAAATATTCCCGGTGCAAAATGTTCCTCCAAACACAAAACCGTAGACTGTAATCACGTTCGGTCTCATACTTCGCAGCACGATGCGGATTGCGATATTTGGCGACATTCACGCCAATCTTGAGGCGTTTGACGTTGTGCTCAAGGACGCTCGGGATCAGGGGTGTACGTTCTATATATGTCTTGGGGACGTGGTGGGCTACAATGCCAATCCGCGAGAGTGCCTGCAGATCGTACAGTCGTTAAAATGCCCCGTTGTGAAGGGAAACCACGATGACTACGCGTCGTCCGACAGCTCCCTGGAGAGCTTTAATCCGCTCGCCGAAGTCGCTATCCAGTGGACCCGTGATCAATTGAATCCTGCGGAGAAGTTCTGGCTTGGCGGACTCCCGCTCGTCACCAGGATTCATGGATTCACGGTCGTCCATGCCTCTTTGGAAGATCCAGGGGGATGGGGCTATGTCTTGAATCAATTGGATGCAGCCGCCAGTTTTTCCAAACAAACAACGGAACTCTGCTTTTTTGGTCATACCCACACTCCGCGAGCTTACATTAAGGACAGTTCTGTGGTTGGACTTCCATTCGATCAGCTGATCCTGGAACCGGGTAAGCGGTACTTCGTCAACGCAGGCAGTGTCGGCCAGCCAAGGGATGGAGACTGGCGAGCTTCTTACGTGGTATTTGACAAAGAAAAACGCAAGATCCGATTGCGCCGGCTCCAGTATGATTTGCCGAAGACTCAGGGGAAAATCCTGGCGGCAGGACTACCTCCGAGGCTGGCTGATCGCCTTGCGTTCGGAAAATGACACCATCGTCCGTGCTCGTGGTCAAACCAAGCTCGCTTGGCGATATCGTCCACACCCTGCCGGCCGTCCATTATTTGAAGACGACTTTTCGGGATGCGCAAATTTCCTGGATTGCGAACACGGAATGGGCGCCCCTCCTGCAGGAGAATTCCGACCTCAAAACAGTGATCCTGTTGCCCAGAAAAGAGTTCACAGGTCCGATCGGGATTTTCAATTTTGTTCGATGGTGTCGTGGACTATCGCGATTGGAACCCGACCTGGTCCTGGATTTTCAAGGGTTGCTGCGAAGCGCATGGATTTCGCGGAGCGCGAAAGGCAAGTCGGTGTTCGGCTTGTCGGATTCAAGAGAAGCGTCTCGATTCTGTTACGACAGGCGAGCCGTGGTCAATCCCAGCCAGCACTCTGTCGAGCGCTATCTGGAGCTGGCGAAACTCGCCGGGGCTGACACTTCCGGACCGATTCTATTCCCTTTGCCGCGCGGAAAAACGATCCCATCGCTCGAATTGCCGGAGCGTTTCGTCGCCCTACACCCCTTTGCGCGCGGAGCCGGCAAATCTTTGACGCCGAAGGAGATCTTTGAGTTTATCAATCTGCTTATTCCAATTCCCGTCGTTGTCGTTGGACGATCCAGCGCGAGCTTTGCGATGGGTCGCAACGGAGTCTCGGTGGTCAATCAAACCGATTTACTTGAATTGATCTGGATCCTGCGTCGATCGAGTTTCATTGTCAGCGTCGACAGCGGTCCGATGCACATTGGCGCGGCAATCACTCCGGAGTTGCTCTCGATCCACACCTGGAGCGACCCGGGATCGGTTGGGCCTTATAACCCCGATGCATGGATATGGAAGGGCCGCCGCATTTTTCAGGTGCGGTCAATTCGATCAGGAGAATCGCGGGAGGGAAACCATGAGCGTCCTAACCTCGCCCAGATCGCGAGTTTTGTGCGCGACCGGTTGTTGCATTAATCCCTCCTCGTCGCTATTGGAATCAGATATGCCTTCTTTCGACATCGTCTCCGAGGTGGACAAGCAAGAGATTGACAACGCGATCAACCAGGCGAGGAAAGAATTGAGTACGCGGTTCGATTTCAAAGACAGTAAGGCCACTGTCGAAATGGCCGACCCTGAGCTGATTCAACTCACCGCAGAAGATGGCGGCAAATTAAAGTCCTTGATGGAAATCGTGATCGGAAGACTCGCGAAGCGGAACATCGATCTCCGTAATGTGGAACGAAAAGATCCGGCGATTTCGCCGCTTGGACACGCGCGTCAGGAAATTCACATCAAGCAGGGGCTGGACGGCGACAAAGCCAAGGAGATCATCAAAGCGATTAAAGCGCTGGATGCCAAGGTTCAGAGCCAAATCCAGGATCGGCAAATCCGAGTGACAGGCAAAAAGAGAGACGAACTTCAAGCGGTCATTCAATTCCTGCGGAGCAAGGATTTCGGCGTTGGTCTCGGTTTCAAGAACTTCAGAGACTAGTGCATCGTCTCATAAGTGGGAGGCATACCGCCGTCGGCGATTTGGCCGATTTTCAAGGCGCGAGCGACGAGCATACTTTGATCCGTGAGGAACGAGCAACGCGGAAAATCGGCCAAAGCGCCATCGGCCCTCTGGGTTGGCTTGAAAAGGGTCCGTCTGCGTCGTTGCTCGTTCGTTACGGATCGAAGCGGATACGCTCCTCACTCGCGCCTAGCATCCAGACCCTTTTGAAGCCAACGGTATGCCTCCCACTTATGAGACGATGCACGAGTGTCCTGTGATTATCCACCTTGAACCGGCGGCATCAACGAAATCAAATCTCCCGCTTTGACCACATAATCTCGCCGGACCCACTCGGTTCCCGCGGCGATCAAAAGATGTTTGTTCCAAACCTCCAGGCTTGGTCTTTGTTGGAACAGTTTGTGCAGCAAAATCTCGACGGTCGTTCCGTCCGCCAATTCAATCGAGTCCGGTCCCCCTAAACTGCGCAGATGAGCAAAGTATTGGATTTGAATCAGCATTCTTCGGTTTTTAAAACGCCAATCAATGGCAAGTTTCGATATCGTTCTTGATAGTCGAGGCCGTAGCCGACGACAAACTCGTCCTCAATATCGAATCCGACATAGTCCGCCTCAATCGACAGGCTCCGCTTTTTCATTTTTCGCAAAAGCACACAGCTTTTCAGGCTTAAAGGCCCGGCTTCCAGACGGATAGTCTCGATAATCGATGCCAGGGTGTTTCCACTATCCAGGATATCATCGAGCAACAAGACGTGCCTGCCGTGCACCAGCGGCAGCGCCGCGTGATCGAACTGTACGCGCCCAGTTGACACCGTGCCGCCATAGTAACTCTTCACCCGCAAGCAATCCAACTGGAGCGGAAGCGGAATCCGGCGGAGGAGATCGGACATGAAGATCAGGCTGCCATTCAGAACCGCGAGCACGGTCAGATCCTTTCCGTGATAGTCCTCCGTGATCTGAACTGCCAGTTGATCTAGTCGGGCGGCAATTTCCTCCTGACTATAAAGAACTCTCTTCAGGTCGCTTTGCATCAAGTTGTTCCGAATAATTTAAGTCAGCCGGCCCTTTTCGACGTTGCCCCCATGACATTGAAAGCAGCACGTCGAGCGTACCGGCGAATCAGCATCGTTAAGCGCTGCCGGTTCGTTTTGTCAGTGAATCTGATGCCATTCACGCCGGCGACGCGACGGAGTTCAGAAAGCGTTCGTGAGCCAATCTCTTTGGTGAATTCTTCATCCAGCAGATGGCCCAAGCGGATAAATTCATGCTGAAGAAGCGCCTTATCTTTGCCTCCGGATTCCACGTGCGCAACCTGAGCAAACGCCTCATTCAAAAATTCCACCGCTCGATCCTGTTGACCGGCTCCATGGACCAATTCGATGAACTCGCGTTTCGCCGCAACCAGCTCTTGCGACTTCAGGCGTTTCCCGCAGATTAGTTTTACCCCGTGTTTGAGCAGAGCAATGGTGAGATGTCTTTTCGATGCTGGAGAACGAAGCAAGCTTTCGAGCAAGAGCTCCCCGGACTTTCGGCTGGCCAGATGGCTCTCAAACTGTTCCTCAAAACGCTGAAGCTGCAAGGCCAGCTTTCCAGCCGACCGCCCGAGATTTTCCCCCTCCAATTTGTCGGCGTGTCTGGCCAGCCGTTCTCCGAGTTGCGAAAGCCTGCTTGCGAGATCTGCGTAATTCATTTTTTGCTCTCAAAGAGGTCAACCAACCGTTGTGTCAGATCAGCATAATCCTGTGCGCCGATGCTGCCCGGCGCGTACAAGATTACCGGCAAGTGCTCGCTCGTGGATTCGGCGACCCGGACACAATGCCGAATATAAGGTTGGAGCAGGATCGCCTGTTCAGAGAGCATCCCTTCCTGACGGAGCGCGGCCATAGAAAGTTCAAGCTCATTCACGGCCAACCGAAAAACGTTGCCTGTCTGCCGGTAATGACTAACGATCAGAGCTCCAATATTTGGCTTCCGGCGCCCCGGAAGGTAGGGCGCGAATTTCTCCCGCATCTCGACGATCTGTTCGGCCAATACCTGGAAACCGGAAAGCGACAAATAGTCGGGCACATAGGGAACAATGCAGGTATCCGAAGAAAAAATCGCGGCCTTTGTCGTACTGTAGAGGTTCGGTGGACAGTCCAGAAGGACATAGTCGTATTGTTTGAACCGCGTCCCCAGCGCCAAATCCAGAATCTGATAGATCACCGGGGCACGCAACTCATGAATCCTATCCTCAATCCGCAGCAACTCGACCGATGCGGGCAGCAGATGGAGGCTCGGTAGATCGGTGAATCCGGTCCAGGTCACCACCCCTTTCACCAACGCCTCATCGAAATTGAAACGAGCCTTCCCTTGCAGCGCATCGTCAAAAATTTGAAAGGTCGAGCGTCGCCCACGAAGCACATGATCGCGCCAGCGATCCGGACGCATTAGCCAGACACTTGAATTGGATTGCGGATCGAGATCGACAATCAGCACTCTCTTTTCATGGAGCTTTGCGAGCGTTGCCCCAATATTGACGACCGTAGCGGTCTTCCCAACGCCACCTTTGAAATTGATGAATGCGAGGACCTTGGAACTCATCGATTGCCGCATTCCATAACGGGTGAAAGCGACGTTCTGATCAAGTTCTTTTCTTGCCAATGATCCCTGGTGTTGGTGACTTTCAGGGATTGTCTGTCCTGTCCCGGGACAGGACACTAGCTATAACTTTATGAATTATATCGGTTTAACGGACACTGACTACGACGAGAAACTCCGCGAGATGGGAAATTACCTGTGGGAACTTGAGCAGGAAGCCGATCTCGCAAGTGCCCAAGGACAAGTAGCGCGGGTCGAAGAAATCGAAGCGAAAATATTGGGTCAGGCCGAACGCGCGCACGCTTTTTTCCAAATCGCCGGGAGCCACCAGGTTCTCGCCGCCTATGTTGCCGGCCTTGGGTACCGGATGACGAAGCGCTGGCCCGAAGCAACAGATCATTTCCGCTCCGTCCTGCAGCTTTCTCCGATGAACGGCGAGGCCTGGCTTGAGCTTACCTGGTGCCTTGCGGAACTCGGTCGATGGGAAGAATGCGAAATAGCTGCCAGGAAATCCGTGGAGATTTTTCCGAATACGGCGGCTAGTTGGGGGAACCTCGCGTTGGCGCTCAGTAAGCTCGAGAGAAAGATTGAAGCAAAAGAAGCAATCCGGCACGCGATCGTTCTCGAGCCAGCCGATCTTCGCAACCGTGCCATTGAAGATCAAATTTCGTCGTAGTCGCCTGCATCGCTCTCCGCGGGTGGGTGAAGCGTTCCGTTTTACCGAGGCATGAGGAAGCAAAGCGGGAGTATGCGTTTTAGCGCCGGTTTTACGGCCCGAAGGGCCAAGATAGCTTAGCCCAAATTTTTGCGGCGCCCACTTTCTCGAAATGTCCAAATTACGCCCGTAAAGACGCTGAACAGCTACAAGCGGGACGCTTCGCTTACGATCGATGACAAACTTCGATAATTGCCATTTCAATCGCACCGATCGCCGTGTCTATTTCTTCAAAGGTCACACAGAGAGGCAACATGAGAACGATGACGTCGCCGATGGGACGTGTGAGCAGGCTGTGACGGCGTGCGGCAAAGCATATTTGCGCTCCTACCCGGTCAAGGGAATCGAAAGAGTGTCCGTCACGCCGGGCAACTTCGATCCCCGCAATGAATCCGGCTCTGCGGATCTCGCGAACATTCGCCAGGCCTTGCAGCGCGTGCAATCGCTGGGCGAGATGTTCGATCTTCGGCTGCAACTTTTCCAGGACACGCTCCTCCTCAAAGACAGCAAGATTGGCCAGCGCCGCGGCGCAGCCCAACGCATTCCCACAATAGCTGTGGCCGTAGAAAAAGGTTTCGAGAGAGGAACCCAGAAATCCAGAAAAGACACGATCTGTCGTGAGAGTAGCGGCCAATGGGAGGTAACCGCCGGTCAATCCTTTGGCGAGCGCTAGAAAGTCCGGATAAACTTCGTCGTGCTGACAGGCGAAATATTTTCCAGTCCGTCCAAAGCCTGTCATGACCTCGTCGAAGATCAAGAGAACGCCGTGGTCATCGCACCACTGACGCAACGTTTTGAGGGTACCGACGGGCCAAAGCCGCATTCCAGCTGCGCCCTGGATCATCGGTTCGATGACCAAGCCGGAAATCTCCGAACCGTCAATCACGGCAAGACTCTCCACCGACCCAATTCGAGTGACAGGAAATTGATGGAGCTTGAATCGGTCATGGAAGAGCGAAATTCCACCTAGACTGGAAGCGCCGAGCGTGTCTCCATGATAGGCGTTTTCAAAGGAGATAAAACCCATCTTCCGTGGATGTCCACTCTGGAGGAAGTACTGGACTGCCATCTTGATCGCCACCTCAATCGCGGTCGAGCCGTCGTCTGAGAAGAACACTTTC
Organism: Chthoniobacterales bacterium; assembly: GCA_035483355.1. Lineage (GTDB taxonomy): Bacteria > Verrucomicrobiota > Verrucomicrobiia > Chthoniobacterales > JAFAMB01 > JAFAMB01. The sequence continues at coordinate 18,323 of DATHPZ010000088.1, forward strand.
GTTAACGAAGATCCGGGCAAAACCCCTACGAGACGAGTCGCCAACTCCACCGCATTGGGGTTCGTAAAGCCAAGAAACGAGGTATGGGCTACACGGTCCAACTGCGCGCGGATAGCCCGATTCAGCGTCGGGTGACCATGTCCATGGATGTTTGTCCAGATGGAAGAATTGCCATCCAGGTAGCGTCTGCCGAGGCTATCTTCCAGCCACGCTCCGTTCCCGGCAACGAGCACAATTGGTTGGTGGCCCGGCGCAATCCAGTCACGCATCTGCGTGAACGGATGCCACACGTATGCTTTGTCGAGTTGGATGAGGGTTTCGGTGTCGTATGTCATTCCTGTAACTTCCGAACTTCTGACCTCATGTCCCTTTCATCAACGAAACCGCTATTTCTCGCACCAAACGGGGCCCGCGATAGACGAATCCGGTGTAAACCTGAACAAGGTCCGCTCCGGCGTCGAAACGCTCTTTGGCATCTTCCCCGTTCATGATACCACCGACAGAGATCACCGGAAGTGAACTGTGGCTTTTGATGTGACGTAAAAACTCCAACGAACGGGTGCGCAATGGCCTCCCACTCAGGCCGCCCGGCCGACGTTTGTCTTCCGGAATGGCCTGCTGATCGATCGTCGTGTTCGTTGCGACGACTCCAGCCAGATGATATTGCTTCGCCAGTGCCAGGATATGATTCAGTTGTTCACGCGTCAGATCGGGCGCGATCTTAACCAGAAGCGGTTTCCCTTGATTTTGTTGCTGAATTGCTCTGAAAAGTTCATCGATCGCTGTTTTTTCCTGCAATTTGCGCAAATCGGGAGTGTTCGGTGAACTCACATTAAGAACGAAATAGTCGCCCAGCCCCTGCAACCGCCGAAAGGATCGGACGTAATCGCTGGCAGCTTCCTCCAACGGGACAACCTTCGATTTTCCAATATTGATTCCAACCGGTATTTTCGGCCAATTCGATTTTTGTCGGAGTTGTTCCAGGCGCACCGCAATCTTTTCAGCTCCTTCGTTGTTGAACCCAAGTCGATTGATCAAGGCCTCCATCTCTGGAATTCGAAAAATTCTCGGGCGCGGATTCCCGATTTGGCCTTGCGCCGTGATCGTTCCGACCTCGATGAAGCCGAATCCCAAGGCCTCCCAGGCAGGCAGCGCCAACCCGTTCTTGTCAAAACCGGCGGCTAGACCGATCGGGTTCGGAAAGCGGAGCCCAAACAATTCCCTGCTCAATTTTTGCTCGCCAGGACGGGGTACGAAATCGAGCAACCACGGGAACCGAGATAACCTCTCCAGGGCAGCAATCGCTATCTCGTGGACCACTTCCGGGTCGATGGTGAAGAGGACCGGTTTTAGGAAACGTTCGTAGAGCGACACGGCTTGGATCAAATAAAACCCAGATTTCCCCTCTTACACCGACTTAATTAAACACGTGTTCGGACACCAATCCGTGAAATCGGCGGAATCCGAGTTTTCATTTTCCAATACAGAACTCGCTGAAGATTTTTCCCAGCAAGTCTTCCGTGTCAAGCTTGCCGACCACTTCACCCAGCGCGTCGAGGGCTCCGCGCAATTCGATCGAGATAAACTCCGGCGATTTGCCGTCCTGCAAACTTTGGCCGCCTGCCGCCAGGAGCTGTTTGGCGCTCTGGAGACAAGCCTGATGTCGCGCATTAATCGCCACTCGGACATCGGCAAGTTTAACCTTTTCACCCATCACTCGATCCCAGATCGTCTGGTTGAGATCTTCCAGGCCGGCTCTCTCTTTGCAGGAAAACCGCACGCCGCTAAACTCGCGCCATTGCGGGTGGAGTCCGAGGTCACACTTATTGAGGAGAAGCACACTGTTGCGGTCATCAAAACCCTTCAAATTCGCCGGAGGCCTGCTGCCGTCCACGACCTGGATGACGAGATCGGCCTGTTCAACTTGCTGCTGAGTGCGCCGGATCCCTTCGCTTTCCACAAGGTCAGAGGACTCGCGCGCTCCGGCGGTGTCGATCAACCGAACCGGGATGCCGCGAACGTTGATCACCTCTTCGATCGTATCCCGCGTTGTACCGGGCACCTCGCTGACGATCGCTCGATCGTAGCCGAGCAGGAGATTTAGCAGGCTGGACTTGCCCACGTTGGGCGCGCCGTAGATAACAGTCCTTAACCCATGCCGAAGCACCCGACCCTGGTCGGCCGTGGCCAATAGGCGATCGAGTCGATTTTCCAACTCCAGAATCCGGTCGAGTAACGCTTTGCCTGTGTCCGGATCGATTTGTTCGTCCGGAAAGTCAATGTACGCCTCGACATGAGCCAAAGTGGTCAGCAAGAGCTCGCGAATATCGGTCAGCTCATTCCCCAGATGTCCTGCCAATTGCTCGTTGGCGGCGCGCAGCGCGAGTTCCGTCTGTGCTCGGATAAGATCCATGACGGCCTCGGCCTGGGTCAAATCCATTTTCCCATTCAGAAACGCCCGTTGAGTGAATTCCCCTGGATTTGCCATTCGAGCCCCGGCCGCCAAGAGCAGATCCAGCACCCGCCGAGTCACCAGAATTCCACCATGGCAACTGATCTCCACCACATCCTCTCCGGTATAACTGTGCGGAGCTTGAAAATAAGTCACCAGAACCTCGTCAACTTTCCCGGCAGCATCGTGGATTTTCCCGAAAGCCACTTGGCGAGGAACAAATTTCTTGGGAGAGATTGCACCGTTAAATATTGGAGCGAGTACGGATAACGAGTCGCGGCCGGACAAGCGGATGACGGCAAGCGCTCCTTCGCCCATCGGGGTGGAGATTGCGGCAATGGTGTCTTCGAAAGCCACGGGAGAAATTAAACCACAGATGACACAGATTACACAGATTTTTTTTATGTTATATTCAGTCGCGATGGATCACGAAACATACGATATTATTGGTGCTGCCTTAGCGGTTCATAGCAGTTTGGTACCTGGATTCTTGGAGGCCGTTTATAAAGAAGCTCTTTCTTTCGAGTTGGCCGAACGTGGGATTCCATTTTCTGGCGAGATTGAGATACCCGTTTTCTATAAAGGTAATAGGCTTAAAACCAACTATCGCTCGGATTTCATTTGCCACGGCTCCACTATTGTCGAGCTCAAGGCGATCTCGAAACTCGGAGACCTTGAGATGGCTCAGGTTCTTAATTATTTGCCAGCAACAGGGTTCCGCAAAGGGTTGTTATTCAACTTCGACGCGGAAAGCCTTGAAAAACGGAGGCTCGTGATGTGACCCGAATCGTCACCGACCAACACAAGATCTTATTCTGTGCAATCTGTGGTTAATACCCGATCCAAATCTGCCAGGAATCTGTGGTTTTGTTCAGGTGTCCCAACAGTGACCCGGATCCATTGGGGAAGTTTGTACTCGTCCATCGCTCGCACAATCATCCCTCGTTTAAGCAGTTTTTGGAATACCTCTTTCCCATTGCGGACATTGACGAGGACGAAATTTGCCACGCTCGGAACATACTCCAGATTGCGTTGACGGAACTCAGCCTGAAGAAAATCTCGCCCCTGCCTGACCATCTCCCTCGTTTTCGCCTGGTATGCTTCATCCCGCAGGCCGGCCAGCGCGCCAGCTTGCGCGATTGAATTGACGTTAAATGGCTGCCTGGTTTTATGCAGCAACCTGATCAGTTCTTCATGGGCCAATCCGTAACCGATTCGCAATCCCGCCAGGCCCTGGATCTTGGAAAAAGTGCGAAGCGCGATCACATTCGCGTGGTGGCGCAGATACTTCAAGCTGTCCGGCGGTTCAGGTAAGAATTCGTAGTACGCTTCGTCCAAGGCCACGACAACGCTCCTCGGTACGCGGTCAATGAAACGGTCCAGCTCTTTTTCACTGACCATCGTACCGGTCGGATTATTGGGGTTAGCAATGTAGACAACTTTGGTCCGATCATTGATTGCGTCCGCCATCGCGGACAGGTCATGCGTCAAATTCGGATCTGGCACCCCGATGGTGTCCGCTCCGAATAGTTTGGCCAAAATCTTGTAAACAACGAACGCATGCTCGGCGGTTACGATATTATCGCCCGGCTGCAGAAAGGCGTGCCCAAGAAACTCGATGATCTCGTTCGAACCGTTGCCGAGCATGACGTTATCGATGCTCACTCCAAATTTTTCGGCGATGCCGGCACGCAAATGATATCCGCCGCCATCCGGATAGAAATGCGCTTTCAGCAGGGCTTCCTGCATCGCCTCAAGTGCCATCGGAGAGGGCCCGAGCGGATTTTCGTTCGAGGCAAGTTTAACAATCTCACTCGGCTCCAGCCCAAGCTCCCTGGCAACGTCTTCAATCGGCTTTCCGGGGACGTAACTGACGAGATCGTGCAACCAGGGATTCGCTTTTTCAATAATCAGATTCATAAGCGTGAAGGACGCAATTCAGGTGCCAGCTGACATTAGGTGAATGCGTCGGATTTGTCTATCGGGTGTCGGTCCCGGAATGAGCATAGCGCCGAAGCACCACCGGGCATATCTTGCGGGAGAAAAGACCTACTGGAAGTATGAAGAAGCTGTCTTTCGCTTTGTTCTGGTGCCTGATCAGTCTGGGTTTGACGGCGACCCTGTCGGCGGAGCTGGCTAACGTGCAGGTCAATTTTGTCAAACCGGAAAACTTCACTGACTTCCGAATTCAGGGACGTCAGGAAAATGTGTCCGCAAGGATATTCCGCGACCAGATTTCGGCCTATCTTTCGCCCATTGTCGCAAGGCGGTTTCCGGGAGACAGCCTGAACCTGAAATTCACGGATATCGATCTGGCCGGACGCATTGATCTTTCCCGGACGCGACAGCTCAGTAATATCCGGATTGATCGCAACGTCGCGTCGCCGTTGCGGATGTATTTTGATTTTGCCCTGACCGATGCGAAGGGAAAGATTCTGGCCAGCGGTTCGAAGAGCCTGGTCGATCCGGATTATCTTTACCGGTACGCCTATTATTCTGAGCGAGCGAGGAGCGCCACCCTGTTTTATGAAAAGGCGACCCTGGACCGCTGGATTGACACCCTCACTCTTTCCAAAGCGAAAGTTGCCGTTATGAAATAAGCTGATTCGGTGGTGTGAACCGAAATCAATGGAGCCGATATCCAGGTGGACAGCGGCTGGGCGCAAATTTAATGGCAGTCCCTGGCGGGTGAATGTTTATTTACCGAACGTATTGTAATTATCATATCTCTAGACTTCTGACCTTTTCCGTCGTATGCGGAAGCGAAGATGAAGACACTCGCGCCTTGGCGTCCCGTGAATTTGCTCTGGCCAGGGCTGAACGCAGTATCGGCCGCCGCCTCGGTCGTCACGGCGATTCTGCTTCTGCGATTGATTCCTCGAATGGTTCCTTCAAAAAATTCTTCGGCGGGTCGAAGTCCGCTTCAAAATCCTCGTGATGCCTTGCACGCCAGCGAGGAACGCTTCCGCCTGCTCGTTGACGCGGTTTCGGACTACGCGTTGCTGATGCTCGACCCCAGCGGAAACGTGGTCAGTTGGAATACCGGTGCGGAACGCATTAAAGGCTACAAGGCGGATGAAATCATCGGTAGACATTTCTCCTGCTTTTATCTGCCTGAGGCCATTGCCCGAGGCCATCCCGAAGCGGAACTGCGGATCGCCGCCACAGAGGGACGCTACACAGAAGAAGGCTGGCGGGTCCGCAAAGACGGGTCGCGCTTCTTAGCTGAAGTCGTCATCACGGCCATTCGGAACAACAACGGCGAGTTGGCCGGATTCGCGAAAGTAACCCGCGATATTACCGAACGACAAAAGTTCGATCAGCAACTTCGAAAAGCAAAGGAAGCTGCTGAGTCGGCGGACGCGGCTAAAGGCAATTTTCTTGCCAACATGAGTCATGAGATCCGCACGCCGATGAACGGTGTAATTGGCTTAACGGGTTTGATGCTCAATAGCGATTTGGACCCCCAGCAGCGCGAATTTGCCGAAACCATTCGGGCGAGCGGTGAGACGCTGCTTACCATTATCAACGACATCCTGGATTTTTCCAAAGTTGAAGCAGGTAAACTTCTCATTGAACTCCTCGACTTTGATCTGATTGAAACCGTTGAAAGCAGCCTGGACCTCCTGGCCGAGACGGCTCACGGCAAAGGGATCGAGTTAGCTTGCGAAATCGCTCCCGACGTTCACGCAAGCTTGCGCGGTGATCCAGGACGGTTGCGGCAAATCCTGATAAACCTCATCGGCAACGCTGTTAAATTCACGACCAATGGGGAAGTCTTGGTGCGCGTCAGCATGGCAAGTCAAACCGAGACGCATGCCACGGTGCAATTCGACATTAAAGATACCGGTGTTGGCATTTCACCCGGAGAGCAGGCCGCCCTTTTCAAGCCCTTCAGTCAGGCCGACGGTTCCACCACTCGCAAATACGGCGGCACGGGCTTGGGCCTCGCGATCGCCAAACACTTGGTGTTCCTCATGGGAGGTCAAATCGGGATGGAGAGCCGGTTGCAAAAGGGTTCCAAATTCTGGTTCACGGCCAAGTTTGAAAAACTGATGGCATCCGCAATGCCGCGGGACACGAAGATGGTTGGTGACCTGCGGGTGCTCATCGTAGATGACAATGCGACCAACCGGCAAATCTTGCGTCATCAACTTCTGGCTTGGAAGATGCGTCCGGATTGCGCAACCAGCGGCGAGGACGCTCTAAAAATGATGCGAACTGCGGCCTCGGAAGGGAGACCGTACGGCTTGGCGCTATTAGATTTTCAAATGCCTGAGATGGACGGTCTAGGGCTGGCACGGGCCATCAAAAGCGACCCGGTGATCGGCCTTACCCGCCTGGTGATGTTGACCTCTTGCGGGCAACTATTAAGCACCGCGGAACTCCAGGAATTCGGTATCGACGCGTGCGTCGTCAAACCAGCCAAGCAATCGCGACTCTTCGATTGCCTAACCTTGGCCATCGATAGAATGACAAACCCAAACAGCTCCCCTGAAACCGTTGCCCCGAGGCCCGCCTCCTTTCCTTTTGAGGTCCCACCCCTGCTACTGAAGGCACGCATTCTTATCGCGGACGATAACCGCACCAACTGTACAGTTGCTTTAGGTCAAGTACGCGAACTTGGTTATACGGCGGAGGCCGTTGCAGATGGGTTGGAGGTGATAAGAGCCCAGGCGCAATTTTCCTACGATGTCATCCTGATGGACTGTCAGATGCCAGACTTGGACGGCTACGAAGCCACGAAAATAATTCGCAGGCGGGAACAAGCTCCGGAAGGACGTTGTCCTTGGAAAGCGCCCGTTCACATCATCGCGATGACGGCCCACGCGCTGCACGGCGATCGGGAAAAGTGCCTGGCGGCGGGAATGGACGACTACATTTCCAAACCGGTGAGGACTCACGAGCTCAAGTTAGCGCTGGAAAGGGCTCGCGGCGCAGGAACGGCCGTCTAGAATTTCTTGTCAATCTGGACATAGAATACGCGACCATAGGGCACGGTGTTACTCGTATCGAAACCCTGGAAGTAGTCAGCAGAAAACGGGGGCTTCACGTCGCCAATATTGTTAATCCCGAAGGTCAATGTTGTATTGGCGAGCCACTTGCGGATGCCGTTGTTCGACCCTTCCGGTTTCGGTGAAATGGCTTTTTCACCGAGGATCCGCTTGCCATCTTTCGCATATCCGGGCTGCGGTGTTTGCGCCACCGGCGGAGTAGATTCGCCGAGCGTATAAGCGATTTGCCAATCGAGGGTGGTGAAACTCCCGATCAAGTGAACATAATTCGGAGCGTCCAATGTTACCCCTCCTAAAGTCCCCTTGAAGTTGTCGTTAATATCGTGTTCAGAATCGATATAATTCAAGGTTAATCCGGTGCGAAAGGTATCAATCCCGAATAACAGCTTGGAGTAGAACAGGCTAATGTAACCCTTAAAGTCGGGGACTCCGAAGGAGTCCTCCTCATTGAGGACGGAGAACTTTGGCTTTCCATTGGCCTGGACACCCAAAAACTGATTGAGGGTGAAATTATAAATGTAAGTGGCATCGGCTTCTATATCGAGTTTACCCCACGGATATTCCTTTGTGACATAACTAAACCCGAAGTCTATTCCATCCACGGCCCGGGTACCCAGATTCTGATATGCTTCATCGACGTTGACGATAGTACCGGTTGGTCCGCGGGTGACCGCGCCTGGAATACCCAGATCAATGACCTGTTGCGCCGTCAGTTGGCCAACCAGATTTCGCAGAGTGACTTGATACCAGTCAATATAGGCGGTAAATCCGTTCGCCCACCCCCACCAACTGTGCTCCGGGTCGGTGGCCCCTGGAGTCCAGACTGCCCCGGCGTAGTAACCGTAGGAGTTCTCCGGTTTTAAATGTGGATTCCCAATGGTCCGCTGGTTCGTTCCATAAGTCGTCCCCAGCACGGGATCATTAATGGTGGTATTTCCGATGATCGGCGTGCCGAATAACTCACTCAGCGACGGGGCGACAAATCCTTCGGAGTACGAAGCTCTCAAAGTCAGGTCATCGATCGGTTTGTAACGGAAGGCAAATTTGGGCTTGGCCGCGCTGCCGAAATCTGAAAAATTGTCGTACCTTTCCGAGTAGACGAACTCCAGGAGCCGCGCTCCCGGCCACGACCATTTCCCGCCGAGAACGGGCAGCGTTATTTCTCCGTAAGCACTCTGAACAAATCGCTGAGCAGAGATTTGTTTTCCAGGGAAGCTGGCACTCCCGATATTAAAATTTGCACTGTTATTGTCGTTACTCTGGTCAAGGCTTTCACTCCGGTATTCCAGACCACCGGCGGCCGTCAAGGCCCCGCCGGGCAACTCCCAAACGGTACCACCAGCCTTGACGATCCAATCCACCAGGGTTGTCCGACTATCCAGAATCTGCTGCGTCCGAATGGCATCGTGAAACTGCTTATTCGCATCGGAGACTAATTGGTCGTTGAACGGGTTGAAAAACTGACCGACCAAACCCGGGAGGGTCCCGTTCAACGCCTGTTGCAGTTTCATCACATTGACGCTGTTACTGGTCACCGCGCTGCCGTCGCTTTCGCCGTAGGTGAAACTGGAGTCGATAGTCCAGTCGTGCGGTAGTTGAATAGTTAGTCCGGCGGTATTGCGGACGGTCCGGATAATCGTGTCGGTAACCCAGGGACCCAATTCAAACAAGGCATTGACCCCAGCCGGCTGGAGTGGCACCCCGAACGGGTTAAACGGATTATTGGCGGGAACGGTGATCGGGTTATTGAATGCATAGCCTTGATTAGGCGCGACACTAAGTTCTTCGTTCCGCTGAATAATAAATGAATCGTACGCCTTCAGCCACGAGGTGGCGTCGTAGTTGATATTAAAGTTCCCGCCATACCGGGTCTCCCGGGGCAACTCTTGCTGGAACTTGGTGTTGAAATTCTGGGGGATCGTCCCGTTAATGGTAAAATCGTCGGCGGTGATGTTCGAGCCGGCGGTGCCCGGTTTGACCGCAAAGATGTTGCCCGCCGCGTCAGCGAATATTCCCTGCGGGGACCAAAAATTCGGCTGGTCACGATACTTCGGGCTATACCGGCTGTGCGCGAGAAAAGCACTGTAGCCGCGGTCGCTCGCCATAATTGGGCTCTGCGTAAAAATGTCGAAGCTGGCCACGATGCTAACCTTTGACGTCTCGCTGAAGTTCTGGTTGATCCCGCTGACGAACTGCCCGTGATTGACTCCGTAATCGCCGCGCTGACTGATCCCATAGTAATAATTCAGGTCAGTTCCTTTGTAATCAGTCTTGAGAATCAGATTGACCACGCCGGCGACCGCATCGGACCCGTAGGTGGCGCTTCCGCCATCCTTCAAGATTTCAATCCGGTTGACGGCAGCGATGGGAAAAGAGTTTAAATCGACAAAACTTTGCGGGCCGAAGACGGTCGAGACGTTGGCGAACGGGAAGGCCGGAAATCGAATTCCATCGACCAGGATCAAAGTCGCACTGATCGGAAGCGCTTTCAATCCAACGGTGGTTCCTCCAGGAGAAAAGCTGTTTCCCGCCGTGGTGATCGTCGTTAATGAACCAAGACTTTCGGTATACCTTAGCATGGCGTCAGCAACGGTTTGATCCGCCTGTTTCGAGAACAAATCCTGATCGAGGATCGTTACCGGCTGAGCTGCTTCTCCGACGCGCGGTAGGAGGGAACCGGTTACGATGACCTTCTCCAATTCTCCACCGGCTGTCGGCTCGGTCGCCGCAGCTGTGGTTACCGGGGCCTGCGCTCTCGCCCTCGTCGGAACTAAAGCCAGCGCCATCGCCGTAAAAGCAAGTGCAGCAAGGAACCAATCGGGGAAATTTCTCTGCATTTTATTCCTTGGTTTCTGCCACAAATTGAACGAAGCCTTCCGCATTGCGCTGGTCTTTGGTACGATTACGCTACATCGCTTACGAGCAATTTTGCGGGTATTCCGAGTACGGACATCTGTTCATGAATCTCTTGCCCATTCCACTCCTTGAAATCTTTATAAACTCAAGGGAAGCCGAGCGATACTTATCAAAGCCGGACTTCGCCCTGGTTTATGATAAAAATCACGCTTGCCTTGATCAAGTTATCACCCAAAGTATGGCAGCTTCTCAACCGCCACTACGAAACTTACGCGCCCGTCTACTGGTTGTGGGATTTTTAGTCAAGAAAAACCGGTTTTGTTTGCTCAAATTTTCCTGTCGCCGCTTTGGCGGTCCGACGAGGCCATTCGGTCTGACGATCCGCACAGGCCAGCTGCGGAGGCTTGCTAATGCAAGATGAATGAAACTGGGAGCGTGTATCTTCCGTTTGCCGTCGGACTAAACTTCCAGTTGGCCCTCACCCATCGCGCGGCGGCGCTGGCCAACATGGGCGGCCCGGACCCGTCCGCGTCGACGATGTTCCCCCCTTGAACCGTTATCGTCACGTGCACATCGCCCGAAATATGCATCTGAAGGGCTAGAGACGGGTAGGGCGGACGCGGACTCCGAAGCAGCAGGCCCGAACGAGGACCACCATTTCCGGTTCCGTCAGGCGCGCCGGTCAGGCTGCCTTTGGTCAATCCAGAAGTTGCCGGAGGCCGCGAGCTCGGAGTTCCTGCAGCCTTCACTGCAGGTTGCGGGTGCAGGCGTGGGGTCGGTTTCGGATTAGGCTTCGGAGAATTCTCCGGAGTGGGCGCTGCACTAGGCGTCGGCGTGGGCGTCGCCTGAGGGACCTCGAATTCAGGCGGCTTATCCAGTGGGGGCGGGGTCGGCTCGGATTCGGGCGGCGGGGTCGGCTCAGGTTCAGGTGGAGGGGGTTCTTCCGGCGCGTTCGGCTCGCCGAGCTTTTCGAGATCATTCGTATCGTAAGCGGTCAGTTGGATCGCATCCTCTTTTTGAGGAGGCGGTTCCGGGAATTTGAACCACCAACCACAATAAGCGCCTAACCCATTGATGACAAGCGAGAGGATGAGGAAGACGACGAACGGTGTACCTTCTCTCGATCGAAAGGATCGCTTCATGATCGGCGATAGCGGGCGCTCCTATTCGTCACCAAAACTATTGGGGTGCCGGGGTCGGTTGCAGAGCAGGACCACCAGGGTTGGCGGTGGAGTCCGCACTGGAATCGTAAGCCTTGATTTCGAGACCTACCTTCTGGATTCCAGCGGTTCGGGCTTTGTCCAGCACGAATACGACCGTCTGATAAGTCGCATCCTTGTCTGCACGAATGAAAATCCGAACACCGTGATTGGCTTGGTAGAGCTTTTGAAATCTTGGTAAAACATCTTCCTTCGCCACCTTCTCCTTCTCGAAGTAGATGTCCAGGAGCGCATCGATGCTCACCATCATGAAATCGGGCTTATTGTTTGGTTGAGCACTTGTCGCCGTCGGAAGGTTAACGTCGATCCCTTTCATGTTAATCATCGTCAGGCTCACCAGCATGAACGCGGCGAGCAGGAAGAACATGATGTCGATCAGGGGGATGATCTCGATCCGGGCCCGCTTAATTGGTACCGGCGAACTGCTGTGACGGCCGATTTGCATCTTGGTCAGTGACAATGTTGTTGCGATTTCGCAAGGAGTTCAGCATGAGAATGACGTTGTTCGAGGCCGATTCGAGCTCGAACTGGAGACGGGCGACTCTCGCGTTGAAAAAATTGAAGAAAATCAACGTGAAAATCGCAATTCCAAGACCGCACGCGGTCGCGATTAACGCTTCCGCGATACCGCCGCTAACTTTAGCGGGCGCCAGATCGGCATTCCCAACGAAGCTAAAAGAGCCCATGATGCCGGTGACTGTTCCGAGCAACCCCAGGAGCGGCGCCAGGGTGATCGTCGTATCCATCACTGACATAAACCGGCCGGCGCGCTGAATCTCTACTCCAGCAGCAACCTGTAAGGCGCCTTCGACAGAAGCGTGCACGTGACTCAACCCGTGCCAGACCGTTCGCACGAGCGGATCCAGGGAACCACGGGCAAGGTTGACCGCGCCGGCAACGTTCCCTTGTTCCAAGGCGGCATAGACTTTGTCCAAGGTATCCGGATCCCGGCGCGCAGTTTGAATTGTCCACCATACGATGCGCTCCAAAACGACCGCCACCGCAACGACGAGAACCGCTACGATCGGGTACATCACCGGCCCGCCCTTGAAGAATGTTTCAAAAATCGTGTTGCCTCTGGCCCAATCCGGAATCGGGCGGCCACCGGATGCGGCAGCCTCTGCGGCCAATAAGGGAGCAAACCAAGCTAACAAAGTGACCATATGATCTATTCCAACAATCCTATCCTAAGTTAATTTGCTGCTAACTGCCTGCCGCATTTGACGCCAACAACTTTGCCAGACGATTCTGAAAAGCAAGATCCTTGCCAATTGCACAAAAGAACCCTGCTTCCGGCGCGCTCACTGAACTTTTCTCGGGACGGGTTATCCGCTTGATTCGGTTCACTTAAACAGCGGTTGGCCAACTTAACCCGAAAGCGCAGCCAGTGAAAGTGGCCATTTTTTCCAAAACCAGTGCAAGGGGAGCGTCTCGGTTTAACCCGGTTTTTGCAGAGCCGAAAGGGGGACGCATTGCTAACACGTGCAGCCGCAGACCAGGACCGAAAGCGCCTACAACCGGGCTTCGATCTGCTCATGCAGGTACTCAGAGAGTTTTTCTTCCGGCAATCGATCGACCACCTCATTGAGAAAACCGCGTGCGATCAGACGCTTAGCTGAAAGGTCGTCGATACCGCGACTTTTGAGGTAAAAAAGTTCCTCGGGTTCGACCTGTCCGGAGGTCGCTCCGTGCGTGCACCGCACGCCGTCCGCCAGAATTTCCAGACCCGGCATTGAGTTAGCCTCCGCGTCATCGCTCAAGAGTAAATTCCTGACCTTCTGGTACGCATCGGTTCGATGGGCACCTGGTTCAACCTTGATCAGCCCTGAGAAAATCGTCCGCGACTGGTCGTGGAGCGCATTCTTATACAGTAGATCGCTGGTGGTATCTGGTTTCTGGTGGTCCTGCAAGGTGCGCTGGTCAAACTCCTGTTCATCCCGCGCCACACTGATTGCCAGCATATCACTGCGTGCGCCACTGTCGGTCATCCGGCTGATACTTTCGAGACGCGAATACTTTCCCCCAAAGTTCAAGGCGAGATTCAATGCGGAGGAGTCCTTCGCAGCGACGGTGGAATTCACCTGAACCGAAACAAAATTTCTGCTCCACTCTTGAATGCTGACGTAGTTCAGCTTGGAGCCCGGTTTTAAAACGAGGTCATTAACTCCGCAGGCGAGTCCGCGATCAACCGGATTCGCCGAGACGAAATGCTCCAGCAACGTCACTCGGCTATTGTCTTCAGCGATAATCAGGGTGTGTGGGAAAACAGCTGCCCAATCACCCTGGACCACGTGAAATACCTCGAACGGGTCTGGAATTTCGACGCCGCGCGGTATCCAAAGAAAGGTACCGGCTTGAACGACAGCCTTGTGCAATGCGGCAAATTTTACCGAACCCAGCCGCGCAGATTGAGTCATGAAATGTTCTCGCAATCGCTCGGAATGCTTGTCCAGCGCGTCGGAAAGAGTGGTGAAAATCACTCCCGCGCGCTCGAGCGCCGGGTCAAGCAATTCTGCTGTTACGAGAGCCTCGTTAGCGAAAATGATTCTCCCGGCTGGATTCGGGAATTCGCGCGGACGCGTTAAAGTCGAGGTATCGCCGGAGAAATCCGGCGCAGTAACATAACCGTCCAGAGCAAGATTCTTGACAGAGGAAAACCGCCACAGCTCATTGCCGCGAGTCGGCAACGGCTCGGCTTCAAATTCCTCCCAGGCTTTCGCCTGGAGTTCCCTGAACCAGTCCGGGGCTGAACCCTGTCGGGGCCCGGACAGAATCGAAGAAAGTTCGGTCGATGTCATAATTAGACTGATCCCTGTGCCATGAAATGCGTTTTAGGCATTGGGCAACCCAAAAGGGGCATCGGCAATGATGCTTGCCGGACGTAAGGAACGGCTCCCCTCCTATTGTCGAAATCTCCCTCTAGCCTACAGATCCCTCCATCTCAAGATCGATGAGTCGTTTCAATTCCACGCTGTACTCCATCGGAAATTGACTTACGAGATCATTCACAAAACCATTCACCGCGAGACTCATGGCCTGCCCCTCACTGAGTCCCCGCTGTTGCATATAGAAGATCTGCTCGGCGTTGATCTGACTGACCGAAGCTTCATGCTGCGTCGAGTTGCCGGTGCCCCGAACCGTGATCGCAGGATAGGTGTCGGTGCGGCTGCTGGCATTGATGAGCAAAGCGTCGCACTCTGTATTGTTCTTGCAGCCTTTGAGATGTTTCGGCACATGGACCAAGCCCCGGTAAGTCGCTCTTCCCTTGCCGATACTGATGCTCTTGGAGACAACGTTGCTGGTGGTTTCGTCGGCTGCGTGCACCATTTTTGCACCAGTATCCTGATGCTGACCGTCGCCGGCCAGTGCAATGCTAATGACTTCGCCGCGGGATTTCCGTCCTTTCAACACCACGCCGGGATATTTCATGGTTAACCTGGAGCCGATATTGCAGTCGATCCACTTGATCTCGGCTTCTTCCATCGCCAACCCGCGTTTGGTCACCAGATTGAATACGTTCGGCGCCCAGTTTTGGACGGTAATATATTGGATCTTTGCTCCGCGCAATGCGACGAGCTCAACCACCGCAGAGTGAAGCGTTGCGGTGGTGAACTTCGGCGCCGTGCATCCCTCCATGTACATTACTTCCGAACCCTCATCCGCGATGATCAAAGTCCGCTCAAACTGACCGAAGTTTTCCGCGTTAATCCTGAAATAGGCCTGCAACGGATGTCTCACTTTCACACCCGGCGGCACATAGATAAAACTGCCTCCGCTGAAGACCGCGCTGTTCAACGCGCTGAATTTGTTGTCCCCGGTCGGGATCACTTTGCCAAACCATTTTCGGAAGAGGTCAGGACGCTCTTTGAGGGCGTCCGTGCTCCCCATGAAGATCACGCCCTGGTCTGCGACAGCCTTCTTAATGTTGGAATAGACCGCTTCGCTATCGAATTGCGCTTCGACACCGGCGAGAAACTTCCTTTCGCTTTCCGGAATACCCAGTCTTTCGAAAGTGCGCTTGATATCCTCAGGAACCTCTTCCCACGTCCGCTTGGCGGCCTCGCCGGAAGCTAGATAATAGCGGATAACGTCAAAATCGATCTCTTTGAGCTCGTCTCCAGCCCAGTGAGTGGGCAGCGGTTTGCTCTTAAAAACGTTGTATGCGCTCTTGCGGAATTCGCGAAGCCACTCCGGTTCCCCCTTCACATCGACGATATAATCGATTGTTTTCTCCGTTAGACCGACACCGGCATCGCGCGTCGCCGCGACATTGTAGAAAAAGTTGCCAATATCCCGATCGATAGCTATGGAATCGCTTTGAGTGCTCATCGTTTCTTCTCCTCCATTCTTTTCATTTGGCGCCCACAGGCTCGCCTTTGTCCGCTTTTAGCCAGTCGTAACCTCTGGATTCGAGTTCCAGAGCCAGCTCTTTGCCGCCGCTTCGGACAATTCGCCCTTCCGACATGACATGAACAAAATCCGGTACGATGTAATTCAAAAGTCTCTGGTAGTGCGTAATCAGTAAGATCCCGATCCCAGGTCCGCGAATCGTGTTGACCCCTTTCGCAACCACTTTCAGAGCATCGATATCCAAGCCGCTATCGGTCTCATCGAGGACGGCAAACGTGGGCTCCAAGACCGCGAGCTGCAATATTTCATTTCGCTTCTTCTCACCACCCGAGAACCCTTCGTTGACCGAGCGGGCGGTGAACTCTCGGCGAATTTCCAACAGATCCATTTTCTCGTAGAGCCGATAGTAGAACTCTGTCGCATCGAGCTCCTCGCCCTCGGGCAACCGGGCCTGCAATGCGGCGCGAAGAAAATTTGCGTTGCTCACTCCTGGAATCTCCATCGGGTACTGGAAAGCCATGAAAAGTCCTTGGCGCGAACGTTCATCCGGCTCCATTTCAAGGATACTGACTCCATCCATCAAGATGTCGCCTCCCGTCACCTGATAATCGGGGTGTCCGGCCATCACCTTTGCCAACGTGCTTTTTCCCGAACCGTTGGGCCCCATAACGGCGTGAACCTCACCTTTGCTGAACTCCAGGCTCAGCCCTCGGATAATCTCTTTGTCGGCAATGGAAACGCGTAACTCTTGAATGACGATCGAACTCATGAATGACGTTTTGAATTTTGACTTTTAAGTTTTGAGTATTGGCCCGGCAATCCGACCGCTCCCGGTTGGTCGCCAAGGGAAACGCGTTCCGTCGAACACTTAGCGCAGAGGCCTTTCAAAGAAACTTCCGCCTGAGCGACGACAAAGCCGGGAGGCAAATTCCAGGTTCCATTGAATGGAGTCTCGACATCGGATATCGCGCCACACGATTCACAATAAAAATGGCTATGTTCCTGCAGGTTCGCGCAATAACGCGTCGGCGCACGGTCCAAGTTCACCTGTTTCACGAGGCCCCAATCAACCAATGCTTCCAGACAATTATAAATCGTCGCGAGCGAGATCGACGGCATATGCTTTTTCGCACGGAGAAACACCTCCGTCGCTGTCGGGTGATCCCTTTTCTGCAGTAACAACCCGAAGACTTCTTCGCGCTGTTTAGTCAGCCGAATTCCACTGGCAGCAAAGCGCTGGACAAGTTCAGGAGAAAGCTTCACGGTAAAATCAACCTGACATGGCCGATAACGATATCAAGAATAATTCTAAAAAGAAGCGTTCTGCTCCGCATTCTCATTGATTTCGGGTCAGCGCGGGGCGCTTTATTTACTTGAGGAGAAGGCGCAAGAGATGCGGACCGAACAGGATTAACCCCACGACTAATGAACACAGGGATGCAATCAGCACGCCCGCGGCCGCCATATCCTTCGCATCGCGCGCCACAGGATGGCGCTCGGGTTTAATCAGGTCAACCGTTCGCTCAAGCGCTGTATTCAACGCCTCAGCGCATAAGACCAAGGCAATGGCCGCGATCAGAACCACCCATTCGATCGCTGAGATCCGAAAATAGCAACCAAGGCAGATTGCTCCCGCCCCTGCGACCAAATGGATCCGGAAATTCCATTGCGTCAGGCAGAGCAGCGAAAAACCCCGGGCCGCATGCGCAAAACTTTGGGCGCGGCATTTGATCCATCCAAAAAATTGATTCGATCCAGCAGCTTCTTTTAAAACGTCTTGTCTGGCGGATTCTTTGCTCAAAACCGGTCTCAGGAATTCTGGGGAAAATAAGTTTTTGGAGTGCCGCTAGGAGAAGGTTTGGGAGTTGTTTGTTTTTCCTGCGTGGTCTCCGAACCCTCTTTTCCCACACCCTCATCTTCCTTCGACAATTGGCTGGCGGGATGCCGTTCACACGCGCCAACAGCGAGCGACACAGTTGCGATCAGGGCCAAATACTTCTTCATCAAGTTTCGCAATTTGAGCACACAAAGGACACAAAGGAAAGACTCACCCAAAGATCCAGATTCTTATTTTTCTTCCGAGGGCTTTGAAACTCGCCCTTGCGACGGAGGAAAGCGAACCAACCCCGGTTTCCTCGGTTCTCAAGAAGCAAACCCGGTAGCCTACGCCGGTGCACTCTTCACTCCGGCCGGTAATCGAATAAATTGAGTTGAGGTTTTGGTTCTTCTTTCCGCTTCGCGCGACTCCGAAAAACCTTGGCCTCGGCCAATCGTGGTTTGCCTTGCGCATTCAATTCTGAGGCTTCCAGATTCGCGAGAATTTCTTTGGCCCGGTCAATGACATCGTCAGGCAAGCCGGCGAGGCGGGCGACCTGTATGCCGTAACTCTTGTCGGCGGCGCCCGCCTGGATCTTGCGGAGAAAGATGATCTGATCGTTCCATTCCCTGACCGCCACATTGTAGTTCTTCACACCTTTGCAAATTACCGCCAGTTCGGTCATCTCGTGATAATGCGTAGCGAAGAGCGTCCGGGCGCGAAGCACATCGTGCAGATACTCCGCCACGCTCCACGCGATGGACAATCCGTCGAAGGTGGAAGTTCCGCGACCGATCTCGTCAAGAATCACCAGGCTGCGCTCGGTCGCGTTATTGACAATGTTCGCGGTCTCGTTCATCTCAACCATAAAGGTCGATTGCCCCCGCGACAAATCATCGGATGCGCCCACTCTGGTAAAGATACGGTCGACTAACCCGATCTCTGCCATGGCAGCCGGTACGAAGCTGCCAATTTGGGCCATCAAGACAATTAATGCGACCTGCCGGATAAAGGTGGATTTGCCGGCCATATTTGGACCGGTGATCAGCAAAAGGCGGTTCTCGACGCCATCGAGCAAACAATCGTTAGGGACGTATTTCTCTTCCGTGACGTTTTGATCGAGAACGGGATGGCGCCCGTCGCGGATATAGATCCGCGATTCGTCCGTCACCGTCGGTCGCGAGTAACCGAAGAGCCGGGCTGTTTCGGCGAGGGAAGCGATCACATCCAAAACTGAGATGATTCGAGCCGTTCCCTGGAGCTGGGGCAGGTATTCCAAAAGGCTTTCGCGCAAGCGAAGAAAAAGCTCGTACTCCAACGCCCTGGAGCGCTCATCGGCACCCAAAATCTTCGACTCCACTTCTTTCAATTCCGGAGTGATAAATCTTTCTCCGCCCACGGTCGTCTGTTTCCGCGTGTAATCGGCCGGCACAGCACCCAAATTCGAATTGCTGACTTCGATGAAATAGCCGAAGACGGAGTTGAACCTGACCTTCAACGACTTGATGCCGGTGCGTTCGATTTCTCTCTGTTGCAGCGCCGCAATCCAGTCTTTTCCGCTTCTCGAAGCGCCCCGTAATTCATCGAGTTCTGCATCGTACCCCTGACGAAACATTCCGCCCTCTTTGAGCAACGCCGGCGGTTCCTCGACCAGGGCATCGCTCAGGAGTTGAACCAAGCCGGGCAGCTCAGGAATTCCCGAAACGATCCGGGTCAAGAGCAGTTCCTCTCCTTCCGCAAGGACAGCTTTGGCGAGAGCTGCAAGATGCCCCTTGAGTTCCGGCAACGATTCGAGCGATAGCCGAAGCGCGACGACGTCCCTGGCATTCCCGCTTAACTGGCTCAACCGACCCACGGTTCGCTCGACATCACGAATAGTGCCCAAGGTCTCCCGCACGGAATTGAGCAGGAAGGGTTGATCCAGAAATTGCTGAATCATCTCCTGTCGTTGCCGAATCTCAGCCTGTGACCGTAGCGGCTTTAAAAGCCACTGCCGAAAGAGTCTGCCGCCCATGGGCGTGACGGTTCGATCCAACGCCGTCAGCAAGCTGGAATCTTCGCCCGCGCCTTTCGAATGTATCAGTTCAAGGTTCTGTTGAGTGGCCACATCCAGCGCAACGTGCTGGTCAGAAAGAAAAACTCCAAGCGATCGGATATGCGAAGTTCGGCGCCGCAATTGGTGCCTGAGATAATGAACGATCGCGCCGGCCGCGCCGATTGCGACAGGCAGGTCGCTACAGCCGAAACCGTCTAGCGACTGGACGCAGAACTGCTCACGGAGCAGGTAAGAAGCTTGATCCAGTTCGAAAGTGTAGCCGTCATACGAAGAGGCGCGCCGAATCTTACCAAGGAGGTCGTGGTCCGAATCCGGCACCAGGACCTCTGATGGGCTGAAACGGGCCAGTTCATCTTCGAGTAAGCTGAACGAGTTCACCTCGGTCACCCGAAACTCGCCGGTGCTGACATCGAGCAGCGCCAAGCCGAACACCTGCTTTTGGCCGGCACCCGAGGATTGCTTCGCTGAAGTGGAGGAGCGTCGTCCCACCGCAGCGAGGAAATTGTTCTGACGGGATTCCAAAAGTTGGATATCGCAGACCGTTCCGGGGCTGATAATCTGGCTGACCTGTCTTTCAACAATCCGTCCCGGCTGCGGTTCGCTGGTCTGGTCGCAAATCGCGACCCTGAGGCCGGCTTTTATCAACCGGGCGACGTACCCTTCAGCGGCGTGGAACGGCACCCCGCACATCGGCATACCGTTGCGCTTCGTCAAAGCCACGTTTAGAATCGGCGCCGCTGTTTTAGCGTCTTCGAAGAAAAGCTCGTAGAAATCCCCGAGACGAAAAAGGAGCAGAGTACCTTCGGGCAGAGTCCGCCGGATGCTCTGGTACTGCTGCATCATAGGGGTAGCGGACATGTTGCCGGAAGGTTACGATGGCAGAGACAGGATGCAAGGACGGGACGGTGGACGCACACCGGTCCACTTTTCAATTTGTCACCCCCTTCTTTTCTGGCAACATGGGTAACCGGCCAATCGGCGTGACGCTTCCCAGAAAATCCGAAGGATGTTTTCCGCAAGCAACGTCGCAGTTCGGATGCTGCCGCCAACTCTCAATTTTACTATGCGTGCACGGATAGGTCAGCGGTCTCGCCAGACAGTCTTTCGGCTCTTCGGAAATCTCGTCGCCGGGATCTTCTACCGGGTAAGCACATTTGGATTAGAGAATCTCCCGGAATCGGGCTTTTTGCTGGTGCCAAATCACATGACGTATGTGGATGCGGTTGTTCTGCAGCTCGCTTGCCCGAGACCGATCCGATTCATCGTCCATGAATCGATCTATCGAATCGGATGGCTCACCTCTATTTTCAAACTGGTCGAAGCCATACCGATCTCGAATATCCATGCGAAAGAGGCGCTCCGGGAAGCGGTTGAAAGGATTAAAAAAGGCGAGATCGTTTGCATTTTTCCCGAAGGTGAGCTGAGCCGCACAGGGACATTGATCAAGTTACGCAAAGGCTTCGAATTAATTGCCCGATTGGCCGAGTGCCACGTTGTTCCAGTTTGGCTGGACGGTCTCTGGGGCTCAATCTTTTCATTCGAGGGTGGCAAATATTTTCTGAAGATTCCGAAGCGGATCCCGCAGATTGTGACCATTGCTTTTGGGTCTCCGATAGCCCCTCGTTCGGTTGATATCGGCACCATCCGGGAAAAGCTTCTTGAGCTTGGAGAATTCTGTTTTCAGAGACGACCGGAGCTTACGAATCACCTTGGCCGGGCGACGGTGCGCGGTCTCAAGCGGAAACCGTTCGACGATGCGATCATTGACGGGATGGATGGGCGAGTGCTGAAGCGCGGCGATTTACTCGCATGTTGCATAGCACTCAGTCGATGGATCAAACAACAGTGCCCGGGCGAGCGCGTAGCTGTCGTGCTGCCGCCGGGGGTGGGAGCTGTGATCGCCAATGTCGCGGTGACGTTGGCGAACAAAATAGCGGTCAATTTAAATTTTACCGCCGGACGCGCCGCCCTGCAGTCGGCAATCAGCCGCGGTCAGATCCTGCATGCGATTTCCGCCAAGCCGGTAATGAAGCGTCTGGAAGATTTCCCGTGGCCAAAAGATGTCTTCCGATTGGAGGAGCTCATGCCGGAACTGAAACCGAGAATCCTCCTTTGGCGGGTGATCTCGGCCCTGTTGCCGGCCTGGCTGTTAAGCAATCTTCTTGGCTTACCCCAAAAGGGCGACCGGAAAGAGGCGGTGCTTCTGTTCACCAGCGGCTCTTCCGGCGAACCGAAAGGTGTCGTGCTCAGTCACCGAAACGTGCTGGGGAATGTCGAGCAGTTCGGTTCCATGCTGAATCTTGGGCGGGACGATTCTGTCATGGCGTCGCTTCCATTCTTTCACAGTTTCGGCTGCACAGTTACCCTGTGGTACCCAATGATTGGCGGAGTCCGCGCAGTCACCTATCCTACCCCGGTCGACGTGGTCAAGAACGCGGAGATTATTGAGCGGTATAAGATCACCTTGCTGGTCACCACTCCCACATTTTTACGAGGATATCTGAAGCGGGCCGAGCCCAAACAGTTTGCCAGCATCAAGCTTCTGGTGACCGGCGCGGAAAAGTTGTCCCGGGAACTTGGCGATGCGTTCGAGGAAAAATTCAGAAAACATGTCCTTCAGGGGTATGGACTGACCGAAACAGCTCCGGTGGTCAGCACTAACTTGCCCGATCCTGCTGCCAGCCGGCCGAACGATACAGTGCAACCAGCCAGCCGCGTGGGTTCCGTAGGCAAATTGCTACCGGGAGAAGCTGCACAGATCCGTGATCCGGAAACGAATGCAATGCTGTCACCGCACGAACTCGGAATGCTTTGGTTAAAAGGTCCGAATATATTTGAAGGGTATCTCAATGAACCCGAACGAACGGCAGAGGTCCTGCGTGACGGATGGTTCAAAACAGGGGATCTTGGCCGGCTCGATGAAGACGGATTTCTCTACATCGAGGGACGCTTATCGCGGTTCTCCAAGATCGCCGGTGAAATGGTTCCGCATGAGACGATCGAAGCGAAGATCGTCGAAGCATTTGGCCTGAAGACGGAAGAAGAACGCGTGGTCGCCGTCGTCGGCGTACCTGATCAGGCGAAAGGTGAAGCGCTCGTTCTGCTCGCGACTCGTGATCTTTCTTCAGACAAGATGCGGGAACATTTGCTGGCTGGCGGCCTGCCGAATCTTTGGGTGCCGCGCACCATCAAACGAGTGGAGAGAATTCCGATTCTTGGTTCGGGCAAACTTGATCTGGGGAAGTGCAAGGAATTGGCGTTAATGTAGCGTCAGGCTGGAAGCCTGTGACTGGCTGACCGGGGGGAACATTACCGCGCCGCCATCGGAGGCGGAGATGTGCTGCCGGAGGTGGCTACAGCTTGTGTTCCCGGCGGTGGGGGCGACGGACCAGCGATCGGACCGTTGACGACCGGAGATTTAGGAATTGCGGCAGGTTGCTGCACTAAGTCCGGTAATGAACCGGGGATAATGTCGACCGTTGCGCCGACACCGATCGTATTGAAGACCCTGAGCACATCGGCCGACTTCATCCGTACACAGCCGAAACTGGCCGGATGCCCGACATTGCGTTCTTCGGGTGTGCCATGGATATAAATGCATCGCGCGAAGGCATGCCGATTTTGTGATTGGAGCCCTTTTAACCAGATGATTCGAGTCACGATCGGGTCACGCCCTGGGGCATTGGGCACCAGGACTTCACCGGTTTGGCGGCGGCTTTTGAAGACGGCACCGAGCGGTGCGCCAGCGCCGATTTTCTTCGCTACCACCATTCTTCCGAGCGGCGTCGAGCGGCTGCCCGGCCTGTCTCCCAAACCGAACCTTGAGGTTGAAACCGGAAAGCGCGCCAGTAGCTTTGCCCGGTGAAAAAGCTCCAAACTTTGGTCCGCGATACTGACCAGGATTCGATGATCGCTATCCCTCGTCTCGCAGGATGAGAAAAACAACGTCAGCGCCAGCAGGAGAAAAACGGACCAACGACAGGCCATGGACCTGACTTATAACAAAAGATTTGCACATATCAACGGGCGAAGCGTCCAGCTTTGCCCGGCCATAAAAAAACAAAGGTCCTACGACCCAACGGCGGTTTCTTCCCCGACCGCGTAACGTGCAAAACGGCGGATCACGAGGTTCTCGCCGAGTTCGGCGATCTTCAATGAGACCAGATCTTTCACTGTTTGATCCGGATTCTTAATGAATGCCTGATCCAGCAAACAAACGGTGCTGAAAAATTTGTCGACTTTTCCTTCGACGATTTTCTCGACGATACTGGCCGGTTTACCCGTGACTTGGGCACGATAAATTTCGCGTTCCCGTTCAAGTACCTGAATTGGAACCTGCTCGCGACTCACATACAGAGGATGCGAAGCAGCGATATGGAGGGTAATATCTTTGACAAAATCGCGGAAATTCTCATTCTTCGCGACAAAGTCGGTCTCGCAGTTTATTTCGACGAGAACCCCTATTTTACCCTGTAAATGAATGTAGGAAGCAACGACGCCTTCTTTGGCGGATCGGGATGCTTTCTTGGAGGCGCTGGCGATCCCTTTTTTACGAAGGATATCTTCGGCCTTGCTCAGATCGCCATCAGACTCGACCAGCGCCTTTTTGCAATCCATCATGCCCGCGTTGGTCTTATCACGCAATTGCTTGACGAGGGTTGGGTTGACTTCAGCCATAAGAAAAACAGTTTAGAAATTCGAGATTAGTATTTTGAGTTGTGCATCGAGGATAACATCCCGTCCGGTTGGTCCTTGAGCAGCCTTGTTCTTGGCGAAGCTCCCAGGAGAATCACGCGGCGAGGGACTCAAAACTCAAAGTTAAAAACCAACCAGAGCTCACTCGGCAACAGCCGCGAGATTTGCCGTCTCTTCCTTGTTCCCCTCGTGAGAAGCCGTGTAGATGGCATCGACCAATTTCTGGAGAATAACTCGAATTGCACGAATTGCGTCGTCGTTTCCAGCAATCGGATAGCTCACTTGATCGGGATCCGCGTTGGTGTCGACGATTGCGACGGTCGGGATCTTGAGTCGCTGCGCTTCCGCGACGGCAATCGATTCCCGGGAAGTATCTATAATCACCATCGCATCAGGCAGACGGTCCATGGTGCGGATTCCTTCCAGGTTCCGACGGAGTTTTTCTGCTTCGCGCCTCAGCGCTGACAGTTCCTGTTTCCCCATCTTCGAGTATTCCGGGGACTTCTCGATCTGCTCGAGATAAGTCAAGCGTCCGACACTTTTCCGAATGGTCGTCAGATTCGTCAAGGTTCCACCCAGCCAACGCTGATTTACGTAGAACTGCCCACAGGCCACCGCAGCTTCCTTAACGGCTTCCTGGGCTTGCTTTTTGCATCCAATGAAAAGCACCTTTCCGTTCTGTCTGGCAATATTCGAGAGAAAGTCGGTCGCCACCTGCAACTGTTTAACGGTTTCGGAAAGGTTAATGATGTAGATGGAGTTCCTTTGCTCGAAGATGAAAGGCTTCATCTTCGGGTTCCATCGCTTCGTCTGGTGTCCAAAATGAACTCC
>DATHPZ010000089.1:0-14247 GCA_035483355.1 Chthoniobacterales bacterium
GGGATTTGGTATTCCACGATGGTGCGGCGCGAAAGGTTCTGGAATCCATTCTGCATCCCCGGATACGAGAGGCGTGGATTAGCCGGGCCGGAGGAGATCGGCTGCTCCTTGCGGAAATACCTTTATTGTATGAAACGGGGGCTGAGCCTTATTTTGGTCGAATAGTTGTGACTGCCTGCAGTCACGCTTCGCAAGTTGAACGGATCGTAGTCGAACGTCGATTATTAAAGGAACTGGCGGAACAGATCATTCAGGCCCAGATGGATCTCGAAGAGAAAATTCGTCGGGCAGATTGGGTCGTGTGGACCGATTGTTCGCCCGGAATCACGGCTCAACAAGTAAATCTGATATCTCAAGAGGTCATCGAACGTTATGGAGGAGTCAGGCGCTGAACCGACGGTATTGCCGGGTTCAGAATATTTTAGCGAAAACAAGACTGTTCTTGAGCTAAACAGGGTGCACGAGCTTAGCCACCCCGTTCTGCTAGATCTGACCCGGCAGTTTAACCTTCGGGTCTCGCACGAGCGCACCCGGCACCAACTGATTTTCGACCTGCTCAAGGTCTACTCAAGCCGAGGAGTTCAATTGATCGGAGAAGGGATGCTGGAAATCACCAGCGAAAGCTACGGGTTTCTGCGCTGGGAACGCTACAATTTCACACCGTGCCCCGAAGATGTGTATGTGTCGGCCGCGATCCTCAAGAAACACGGCATTCGCCCGGGGAACAAAGTCCGGGGTTACATCCGGGGGCCAAAGGAGAAAGAGAAGTTTATGGCCATGGAGCAGGTCATAAGCATCGAAGGTATCCCATTGGAATCCTGGAGCGAACCGAAGCATTTCGATCAATTGACGGCCCTTTTCCCGGACAAACGGATCCTGCTCGAAAATCCAAGAAGTCGAAGCGTTAGCGCGCGGGCGGTCGATTTGATTGCGCCTCTGGGGCGCGGGCAGAGGGGCTTGATCGTCGCAGCTCCCCGGACCGGCAAGACGCTTCTGCTAAGAGATATCGCACTCGCGATCCGGGCGAATTCACCGGACGTCCACCTGATTTTGTTATTGGTGGACGAACGGCCGGAAGAGGTGACAGACCTCCGGCAATGCCTGGATTGCGAAATCTTCAGTTCCACTTTCGATGAGAGTCCGACCCGCCACGTGCAGGTGGCCGAGCTGGTGAGCGAACGGGCAAGGCGTCTCGTGGAACTCAGGAAGGATGTCGTAATCCTCCTCGACAGCATCACCCGGCTGGCACGCGGTTATAACGCGCTTCAACCCGGCAAAGGGCGCATCATGTCCGGTGGCGTTGAATCCAAGGCTTTGCTTAAGCCAAAGCGTTTCTTCGGCGCCGCACGAAATTGTGAGGAAGGAGGCAGCCTGACGATCCTGGCGACTGCCCTCGTTGATACCGAGAGCCGCATGGACGAGGTCATTTTCGAAGAATTCAAGGGAACCGGCAATATGGAGCTGCACCTGGATCGGACTCTGGTGGAAAAACGGGTTTATCCAGCGATTCATATCCTGAAATCGGGAACGCGCCGCGATGACCTGCTGTATCATCCGGATGAGTTCCAGCGGGTGACCCTTTTGCGCAAAAAGCTCGCGCAATTGCCAGCCATCGAGGCGATGGAAGTGCTTTTAAATACGTTGAAGGCGACCAGAACTAACGCCGAATTGCTTCTCACAGCGCTTCGTTAGTGTCCCGTCCGCGAAATAGCAACCATGACAAAGCCGTATCCGCTGCTCATCACCAACAATGAAAGCTTAGACGATTGGTGCGGCACATTGGAGAAATACGACCCGGTAGCTGTCGATACCGAAGGAGACAGCCTTCACTGCTATTTTGAAAAGCTGTGCCTGATTCAGATCGGCTTGCCAGAACAGGACGTTTTGATCGATCCGCTTGAGCCGCTCAATTTTTCTCGTTTCAACGCCATTCTCGCTCAAAGAAGGGTCATCCTGCATGGTTGCGATTTTGATCTGCGGATGCTACGGCGCGGCACGAAGTTTGCCCCGGGCGAAGTGTTCGATACTTATCTGGCTGCGAGGTTGGTCGGCCTGAAAGAGGTGGGCCTTGCTTCACTGGTGAAGGAGTTCTTCGAAATTGAGCTGCCCAAATCTTCGCAAAAGGCGAACTGGGCTCGCCGTCCGCTTACGCCGGCGATGATTGAGTACGCGATCAACGATACTCTCTATTTGATTGATTTGGCTGAACGGCTGGCTGAGGAGCTTCGGGCGAAAGGAAGATGGGAATGGTTTGAGGAAAGCTGCCAGAAAGCCGTCCTGGCTGCCGGCGAGGATCGGGAAAAAGATCCAGAGCGAATCTGGAAGGTACCTGGGAGCGCCGCACTTCGCGGGAGAGAGCTGGCGGTACTAAGAGCTCTCTGGCATTGGCGGGATGCCGAGGCTCAGGCCGCGGATCGTCCAAGCTTCCAAATACTTCGGAATGAGGAACTCATTGCGCTGTCGAAATCGGCCGATGCAGGAGCCGTAAATCTGCCGCCTGGCGTCCACGGCCTAAGACGCAAGCGATTGGCGGCGGTGCTGCAGGAAGCTCTGTTGTTACCCGAAGCGGAATGGCCGCAGCGGGTCAGATCAGTTCGCAACCGCCCGACGGACGAGCAGGAACAACGCATGGAGCAGCTCAAGAATCGGCGTGACCGGGTGGCGGAAGGTTTGCAACTCGATCCCGGCGTGGTTGCTCCCCGGCAGGCACTGGAACGAATCTCGAGAGAGCCGGAAGCAGTTGATTCGATTTTGATGCGTTGGCAACGGCAGTTGCTGGGACTCTGAGAAAAGAAGAATCGCAATTAACATTCAATGCAATAGCAATGATCATTATCACCCGTCCCGATGCGACTGAGGAACAGATCGATCACATCGTCGCTCGAATCCGTTCCTGGGGTCTGAAAACCGAAGTTAGCCGTGGCGAAATGCGTGTCGTTATCGGTGTAATCGGCCCCGAAGATAAAATCCGGGAGAAGCCGCTGGGCGCCTTTCCGGGTGTAGAGTCAGTGACTCCCGTTTTGAAACCGTACAAACTCGTTGCTTACGAATTTCGCGGGAGACATTCTTACGTTCAGATAGGGAATGTTACTGTCGGAGCGAAAGAGGTCGTGGTCATAGCCGGTCCCTGCTCGGTCGAAAGCGAAGATCAGATCGCGGTGATTGCGAAAGCGGTCCGGAAATCCGGGGCCAAGATTTTGCGTGGAGGTGCTTTCAAGCCGAGGACTTCGCCGTACAGTTTTCAGGGCCTTGGCAAGATCGGGCTGCAATTTCTCGCGGAAGCCAGGCGGACCACTGGGATGCCCATTATCACCGAGATAATGGATACAAAGGACCTGGAATTGGTCTGCGAATATGCCGATTGTTTGCAAGTTGGAGCCAGGAACATGCAAAATTTTTCGCTTCTCCGTGAGGTGGGGCGAACCAACCTCCCCGTTATGCTCAAACGAGGCATGTCAGCGACGATCAAGGATCTCTTGATGAGCGCCGAGTACATTTTAAGCGAGGGGAATTTTAACGTGTTACTCTGCGAGCGCGGCATCCGGACATTTGAGAACATGACTCGTAACACGCTGGACCTGAATGCCGTTCCGGTGCTCAAGGCCGAAACCCATTTGCCAATTGTGGTGGATCCGACGCACGGGATTGGGGTTCGCGAATTTGTTCCGGCAATGGCTCTGGCAGCGGTCGCTGCGGGCGCGGATTCCATTATGGTGGAGGTTCATAACGCGCCTGAGCAAGCCAAGAGCGATGGCGAACAAGCATTGCTCCCGGCTGACTTTGACGATCTCGTGGCGCGGGTAAGAAGTGTGGCGGTTGCTGTCGGGCGCGAACTCTGAGGAGCCTTTGAGACAATTGTTCACCGCTTTTTGCGTTCTTCTGTACGCCGGATTGAGCGTCGCGGATCAGCGGACCGCGATCGCCGCTTTGGAGCGGGCAACGAACGCGTTCAATCAAGGCAGATTCGAAGAAGCCGCAAAACAGGTAGACGCCGCAGCAAGAGCGGACCCGAAAAAGCCCGAAATCCCGAATTTACGCGGAGCGATATTCACCAGGCAGAAGCGTTACGAGGAAGCGGAACAGCAGTTTACTCAGGCACTCGCGTTGGATCCGAAGTTCTACCCCGCCAAACTCAATCTAGCCGAAGTGAAGTTGCTTGATGGAAAATATGCCGAGGCGGCTCAAGAGTACCGGGCGCTCAAGGAGGTCGATCCCGGGTCGGAGATGGTGGATTTCAAACTTGTCCTGTGTGCGCTCCTTGGCGGAGAGCAAACCAAGGCGAGCGGGATGGTGGACCTAATGAAGTTTCCCGGCAAAACGCCGGCCTATTATTATGCCCGCGCCGCGATCGCTTTGAAGCGAGGCGAGAAAGAGGTGGCACAAAAGTATTTTGAAAACGTAAAGAAGTATTATTCGGAAGAACAATGCCGCTATTTTGCTCAATCGCTGAAGGAAATTGATTTAACCTCGCCCACACCCTCTCCGCCAGGGCAGACGCCATAACTGGAACTGAATTCCGAAATCATGCGAACCAAAGAGCGACTTCTTTGCATTATCCAAAGGCTGCTCGAAGTTTATCCGAACGCGCATTGTGAGCTGGATTTCGCGACGCCGTTCCAGTTGTTGGTCGCGACGATTCTTTCAGCTCAATGCACAGATAAAAGAGTCAACATCGTTACCCGGGATCTTTTCCAGAAATATCCGACCGCCGATGAACTTGCCATGGTCAGCCAGGATGAGTTGGAGCTGGCGATCAAAACGACTGGGTTCTATCGCAACAAAGCGAAGAATCTTCGTGCGATGGCGAAGGGTTTGGTCGAAAAGCATCAAGGCGAAGTTCCGCATACGATGGGGGAATTGACGCAACTGGCTGGAGTCGGCCGGAAGACGGCTAACGTGGTTTTGGGAAACGCGTTTTCAATCGCAGAGGGCATCGTCGTGGATACGCACGTGGCTCGATTGGCCAAACGTCTCTCTCTTACGACCACGGATGACCCTGAAAAAATAGAAACGGATCTCATGCGGCTGGTCCTTCAATCGCAGTGGACAATTTTCAGTCACCTGCTGATCTGGCACGGTCGACGCAGATGTTACGCCAGGAATCCGGACTGTACGAACTGCGAAATAGGGTCATTTTGTCCAAGCTACGGGAAATTCGTTAAGAATGCGCGAGGCTCAAAGATGCGCCCTGTTTCACCAAAAAAAGCGATTGCTTAGAGTTGGTCCAGATAAGAAACTCTAAGTTCTTATCTGGACGAATTTTGTATGATCTCAAAATCC
The DNA here is from genome assembly GCA_035483355.1 of Chthoniobacterales bacterium. Taxonomy (GTDB): domain Bacteria; phylum Verrucomicrobiota; class Verrucomicrobiia; order Chthoniobacterales; family JAFAMB01; genus JAFAMB01. The sequence continues at coordinate 5,281 of DATHPZ010000089.1, forward strand.
CTCGAAGGAAAAATTGGCGTGGTGTTCGGAGTAGCGAACAAACGCAGTATCGCGTGGGCAATCGCCCAGGCTTGGGCGGCTGCGGGCGCGAAGCTAATCTTCAACTATCAGGGGGAGCGATTGAAAGAGAACGTCGAGGACCTTGTTTCAACGTTCGGTTCGGACGTCCCACTTTACCCATGTGATGTGGCCAACGATGCTGAGATCGCCGATTTTTTTCGGTATGTTCGTGAACGGACCGATCGGGTCGATCTCATGCTGCACTCAGTCGCTTTTGCGCCCAAGGAAGCTCTGGAAGGCGATTTTCTGAGCACCTCACGTGAAGCATTCCTCCTGGCGCACAACATCAGCGCTTATTCGCTGGTCGGGCTTGCCAGGGAAGCTGCTCCGCTGATGACGAATGGAGGGAGCATCATTGCGATGACGTACTACGGTTCCACCAAGGTCGTTCCACACTACAATGTCATGGGAGTGGCGAAAGCGAGTCTGGAGGCCGCAACCCGTTATCTCGCGTACGATCTGGGTCCGAGAAAGATCCGAGTCAACTGTATCAGTGCCGGACCCGTGGCAACTTTGGCGGCTCGGGGCATTGCCGGCTTTACTTCCATGCTGAAACATTACCAGGAACATGCGCCGCTTCAGCGGAGTTGCGATCCGGCTGAACTCGGCCAAACCGGCGTTTTCCTGGCCGGCGACGGCGCCACGGCGATCACCGGTCAGGTCATCTACGTCGATGGCGGGTACCAGATCATGGGGATGTAAGATCGCGCATCGGTAGGCGCGTACCCGTGGCGTTCCCGGCTCAAAATGGACCTTTACCTGGAACTTGTTTCTCTTCTCGGCTCCGACGTGACCTCTCAGGACCCGGTCAAGCTCGAAGAAAACAGCCGGGATAAATGGTTTGCCAGCCATCTGCCCGATGTGGTTGTGGCGCCGACTTGCGCGGACCAGGTGTCGCGACTGCTGCGCTTCGCCAATCAGCGGCAGATTCCAGTGACGGCGCGTGGAGCGGGCTACGGGTACGTGGGCGGTTGTGTTCCTGTGCAGGGAGGGATTGCACTTTCATTGGCCAGAATGAACCGGATAAAAGAGATCGCGGTTGCGGACGGCGTGGCCATCGTCGAGCCCGGCGTGATTACGGGCGATCTGCAACGCGAGGTGAGAAATTCCCGGCTTTTTTATCCACCAGATCCGGCGAGCCTGAAAAACAGCTCGATTGGTGGCAACATCGCCACCAACGCAGGTGGCCCTCGCTGCCTGAAATACGGTGTGACCCGGCACTATGTTCTTGGTCTCGAAATCGTGCTCGCCGATGGTACCGTCGTTCGAGTTGGTGGCCGAACTCACAAGAACAAAACCGGATTCGATCTCGTCGGACTCTTCGTCGGATCCGAAGGAATGCTGGGAATCGTCACTGAGGCGACGCTGCGACTGCTGCCTCTTCCTCCCGCCAGAGCTTCCCTCTCGGTGAGCTTCCGCTCCATTGAAGATGCCGCCGCAACAGTCCAGAAGATCTTGTTGGAAGGCTATTTGCCTTCCGCATTGGAGATCGCTGACCGGTTCACACTGGAGGCTGCACGCCGCCATTTCGCGCGTCGGATCGTGCCGGACGGCGAAGCCCATCTCTTGATCGATTTAGATGGGCACGAGGGGCCGGTCCGTTTGCTCGTCGAGACGCTCTCGAGCCTGGTAACTTCGCTGGGTGCTCTTACTCTTGAGACCGCCTTGGGCGAAGAGGCATGTGAAAACCTCTGGGATCTCCGTCGAGGTTTCTCAGAATCCCTAAAGGCGACCGGGCTCATGAAGTTAAATGAAGACGTCACCGTCCCGAGAGGAAAATTGGTCGAGCTGATGCGGTTTGCCAGTAGTCTGCAAGAGCGATATGGATTTCCAATCGCCTGCTTCGGTCACGCCGGGGATGGCAATATCCACGTCAATATCATGGTCGCCGAGCCGGATAGTAAGGGCGTCGGCGAGAAAATGGAGCGGGCGCTGGACGATCTTTTCCGATATGTGATTTCGTCCGGAGGTGCGATCACTGGCGAGCATGGGATCGGTTTGGCGAAAAAGCGTTGGTGGCCTCAAGCCGTTTCGCCCGAGTCAATCGCGTTGCACCAGACTGTCAAGCGCGCTCTGGATCCGGCGGGAATTTTGAATCCAGGGAAATTCCTGTAAACGCTGAGTCGTGCGATTTTAAGGCGGAAAACTTTGACCGCCGACCGTCGAATACCGAACGCATCGTTATGAGAGGGAAGATGTTGACTCCTCGCCGCCATGTTTTTTTCGTGGGGCTCGTTTCGCGGCCGGCGTCTTTCTTGCTATTTCGGGTTCAACCGGTTCGAAAGAGACGATCTCGGGTGCACTCTCAACGGGCTTTGATTCCCACTTCTTGGCCTTCAGTGCGGAAAGCGCTGCGGCTGTTTCCGCCTGCTTCTTGCTGGAACCGTCGCCGGAGCCGAGCTCGGTGCCTTCCCAGATGACCTTAGCGACAAATAGTTTTTGATGTTCGGGACCGGTCTGAGAGACGATTTCATAACTGGGGCTTTTCGGGGAGATTGCTTGCAGAATCTCCTGGAGCTGCCCTTTCGGATTTACCTCCAGCGGCTGATGCGTGAGTCGCTGGATATCCTGTTGCGCTTCATCCAGCACAAATCTCCGCACCACCTCGAGACTACTGTCCAGATACATCGCGCCGACCAAAGCTTCGAATGCGTCTGCCAGAATCGAGGCACGCTGGCGTCCGCCGCTCGCTTCTTCACCACGACCCATCATCAGGTAGGTACCCAGGCCGATATTGATGGAATGAACCTTCAAGCCCTCGCGTGACACGAGTCGTGAACGCAATTTTGTCAGCTGTCCTTCGCTAAAATGCGGAAACAATCGGAAAAGATGTTCCGTAAAAATCAATTGCAAGACAGCGTCACCGAGAAACTCGAGACGCTGATTATCGAAATGATGCCGCTGCGTTTCGTGGCCCAGGCTCGGATGCGTCAGAGCCTCGGCCAACAGAAGCGAATTGCGGAATTTGTAGCCGATTCGTTGTTCTAGGGGGTTCATCAACGAGTTGTCCTGGAGTCCGGTCACAAGCCAGGAGTGTACTATCGCTCAGGCTTCATGCGTGAGTTAGGACGGCCTGGAAAAATTTACCTGCCCGTGTGCCGACGGGACTAACCGACCGGTTGCAGTTTCGTTGCAGGCGCCTCCTTATAGCCAAAGAGGTGTCGGTTCTTGATGACTGCCGCGGCTTTCTCGGGCACCATGTGTTCCCATCCGGGCACTCCAGTCTGGATCTTGTTCAGGACGTCCCGGGAGAATATATCCATCGTTGCTGCGTCATACCCGACAATTGGGGCAATGTAATGATTTTCCAACAGGTGGGCATACAAGTTCCGCAAATGCATTTGGACCTGGACATTGATCGCGTTGACCCATACGTCGACCGCCAGAGGATGCAGAGAGGTGCCGGTTAGAGGAATTGGACACTCCATGGGATTGGCGAGACAATATCGGTCGTAGGCGCTTTTTCGCATCGGGTAAATGTAGAGCTTGATTAGATTCTTAAACAGCCGTCCGAACGATTCGAGGATTCCACCGTCAAGGTTTTCGTAATATTTCTCGTTGAACACTTCGAGCAAATTATTGATGCCCATCGCGACGCCGACCATCTGTTTTGTGTACCGCCGGAAATAAGAGGTCAATCTGTAGAACTCGAGGTAATTGGAAATAAGCACATTGTTTCCGATGGCGGCCAGAGTGTCGACCCGGTCTAGAAAATCTTTGTGGTCGATGTTCCCGGAAGCAAGGAGGTTGTGCATCGTAATCTCCATCAGGACCACCACATCCACCCCTTTGAGGGCAGGTTCCTGGAGAAACTGGGCCAATGCACATCGCATCATATCTTCGTTGACGAGGGTTACCGGGCGAAAACTGCCGCGCTCGACAACGATGGCCTTTCGATGAAGAACTTCCGATGGCTGCAGAACTTCACCCTTGGGACTGAACATGACGGCGTTGGTGAGTCCGTATTCGACCAGCTTCAGGCTCATCAGACGGTTGTCGACGTTGGCAAAAAGAGCTCCGCTGAAATTGATCATATCGACTTCGATCCGGTCGACCCCCAGGTTGTCGGCCAGCGATTGGATGAATCGGTCCTGATCGTCGATATAATAAAATGCGCCATAGACCAGGTTCACGCCGATGATGCCGAGAGCCTGTTGTTGCAGGATGTTCTCCTTGTCCAGCATTCTCACGTGGAGAATAACATCGCTCGGCGCCGAATTCGGTGTGGCTTCGAACCTGACTCCCATCCAGCCGTGTGCCTCATTTGTGCCCTTGAAGCTTTTGGCAGTTACGGTATCGGAAAAGACGAAGAATTCACTCCGGTCCCCTCGCGCTTCCCGTAACCGTTCGAGAAGCAGATTGTACTCGTGGTCCAGCATGAGTCCCAGCCGTTCCTTTGAGACATATCTCGCCGTCTTGCCGTAGATCTCATCACTAAACTTCATGTCATAGGCAGAGATCGACTTTGCCACCGTACCGGCTGCACCACCTGCTTGGAAGAAGTGTCGAGCAACTTCTTGACCGGCGCCGATCTCTGCGAACGTGCCGTACTTTGCCTGGTCGAGATTAATCGTCAGGGCTTTCCGATTGGTCGTTAAGAGTTCAGATGATTCCATGGCTCGTTGGAGAGTACCTTAACCCACTAAGCTGATAAAGAACAAGTCCCGGGAGGACGCACTCTTGCATCGCCCTTCTGTTTGAATTTTCCCCGGATAATCGATATAAACGTTTTCCGTGCCTGCTTTTCCTGTCTCAGAGAAAAAAGCGAAAGCCTTGCGCGAACGGTTGACAGCCCTGCGTTGTTCGGAAGGAGACATTGAGGAGACTTTTTTTCGAAGGTCCGGAGTCGAATTGCGGCATCGGCCCAGTGGGATCCGAATACGCTGCGCTGAGCGGCGCTGTCAGTCTCTGAACCGGTTTCTCGCGCGCCGATTGCTGGCCGATGAATTGGAGGCGCGTCTCCAAGGCAAAACCCGGCACATCGTTAAAGCACAGAAAATCAGGGAGTTGAAAGGCAGAACCAACCGACGGGGCATTGCGGAACGCCTCTCCCAATTCGCGTTGCGACCTCTGACTTTGCCCGGTCAGCAACCGGCGCCGAAGGAACTCGGTAAGTTGTTGAGTCAACTCGAGAAGATAAAAAAAGAAGAAGCCCGTTAGTCTGCGTCTCTCACGAATCGTTAGAGATTTGTGAGAGATGCAGGGTTTTCGCGTGAAAATGAGGGCTAGAGGATTGCCCCCTTCAACGTTTGTGCCTGCTTAAGCGTCGGCGAAAGCTTTGAGACTTTTTGTCGCATCACTTTGCCTGCCTTGAACTTTACTGTTGCTCTTGGCGGGATCTTAAAGCTGCTTCCGGGTTGATTCGGGTTCCGGCCAACTCGTTCTTTCGTGAGTCGCACTTCGAATATCCCAAAATTCCGCAGCTCGACATCTTCGCCGCGCGCCAAATTATCTGTAATCAAATCGAGCGTTCGCTGGACTACTTCAAACACTTGATGTTGAACCAGACCGGTATCGTTACTGATCTTTACAACAATGTCCCGCTTTGTCAGGTTAGCCATTGCGAATCCTTTCACAGGTTCGATTTTTTATGGCACTTCCGGTGGCCCTCTGCCGTCAACGTCGTTGCTGCAAACGCCCGACGCTGAGCCTTTTCCGAACTATCGGCGAGAACGCAAATGAGGCAAGGATTTAATGGATGATATGTCCTGCATTGCTCAAAAATCCTTCGAAATCTCATTTGTATTCTCACCGAGCACCTCAGCCGATGTTCGGAAATGCATTTTGGCAATCGCGCGCAAAGTCTCACGACCTTCCTTTTCCACCACCGCTCGGGCAGCGGTCTTTACGGCTGCCGAAACGCCCTTTGGAAGGGCAATTCCCAGCGTTTTGCCGCGGGCGTCCATCCAGCGCACAAATTTGTCCCGGGCAAGGATGGATGCCGCTGCCACGGCGATATCCGATTCTGCCTTGGTTTGCTGATCAATCTGGATCTCTCTTGCTTGTTTTAAGAGGGCACGTTGGATCACTCGTTCGTTGGCGAATTTATCCGAAAGCGATCTTTTACAGTCTGGTTTTTGCAACAGCAAATTCTCGATTACCCGAGCGTGTCCCCAAGCCAGCAAATCATTCAGATTCGCGAATTTTTCGTAAAGCAGATTGTATTTTTCAGGACCGATAAGGACGATATTTGCCGCCAAACCAGGCGTATGATCGATTTCATCGGCGAGTTGTCGGATTCTGTTGTCCGAGCCGATTTTTTTGCTGTCTGTTACTCCGAGGGTAAGGAGTCGGCGCGCGATCTCGCGATCGACGTAAACGCCGGCGATGACCAGCGGACCGAAGAAGTCTCCCTTCCCGCTCTCGTCGATCCCGAAATGCGGTTCGAACATCGCGGGATTGAGCACCTCCTCGTAGCCGACCCGCGCCTCTTTCAAGATTTCAGGCTCCAGATAGAACCGGACAAAATCTTCCGTCTCTTTGCCTTGGATGACGACCTTTGGTCCCTTCTCATACACGGCGACGGACAGTTTTGCTTTTTGGGCGAAAAAGATTGTGTAGGGTCGATCGACGAATTCGAATCCTTTATCCTTCAACAGTTTTCTGAGCGCTTCTGCCTGGAGAGGTTGGATTGCAATCGTGTATGAGTTCACCGGTAGGTAGGATGAAACAGATTTTCTGCAAAATCACGGAGTTTCGTGCTGAACTAAGCGCCTGGTTTGAACATCACGGCCGCCAGTTGCCGTGGCGCGCAACCAGCGATCCGTATGCGATCCTGGTGTCGGAAGTGATGCTCCAGCAGACCCAGGTCGCGACCGTCATCAACTATTATCAACGGTGGTTTGAGCGGTTCCCAACATTACGCGACTTGGCGTTTGCCGATGAATCCGAGGTACTTCACGCCTGGCAAGGACTTGGGTACTACAGACGGGCTCGAAATCTGCAAAAATGCGCAAAGATCATTGTGAACGAGTGGAATGAACAATTTCCGTCTTCCGTAGACGACCTGCTGAAGTTTCCCGGCATCGGAAGGTACACCGCCGGCGCGATTGCAAGTTTTGCCTTCGATCTCCCGGCTCCGATCGTGGACGCAAACATTGAAAGAGCCTTGAGCCGCCTGCTGGATCTGCGGGAACCGGTGGACCAACCGCGGGGAGCTCGGATCATCTGGAATTTTGCGTCGCAATATGTTCAGGGCCCCAAGCCGCGCCTTTTAAATTCCGCGTTGATGGAACTGGGCGCAACGATCTGCTTACCTCGGAAACCGCTCTGTGTCCTCTGCCCAGTTCGTTCCTTTTGTACGGCCAGGGATCCGGAATCGCTTCCCAGAAAGAGAGAGCGGCAAAAGGTTGAGAAAAAATCTGAATTCCATTTCCTGGCCTTGAACGAGGGGCGGATCTTGTTGCAACAGAATCTGGGCAAGCGCTGGCACGGATTGTGGAGTCTGCCGGCTATGACGCCGAACGCTGAATCAAGTCAGGACTTTGAGGTGAATCTCCCGTTTCTGAGCTTGACCTACCCGATCACGCGGTTCGTGGTTCGGCTGCATGTTTTTTTGAGCGAGCCGCCCGCTACGATGAGCGCGGGACAGGCATGGCACCCATTGGAGTTGCTTGACTCGATTCCAATGCCGTCTCCCCATCGCCGTGCGGTCCGGATGGCGGTAGAGCAGACATTAGTATTGACGGAGAGCTTGGGCGCCCCGCCCCAAACTCGACGCCATTAGCTGAAACGCGGGTTTCGTCAGCGGACCAGTTGGTTCACTGTCTATTTCAGCCCAGGGTCACAACCCTGAGCTTTATCCACAAATCGAAAAGCGGCGAGTACTTGAAAAGCATCGCTTAAGGTAGGCCTGGAAACAGGCCTATCCTACTTTACGCCGTGGTGGGTCCGCGGTGATGGTTTTACCGCATGACCTCGAGCTATCGCTAGACGCTCCGAAGAGCAATGGCATAGGCTTTCAGCCGGTATTCATTTCACACTATCGAGCAATCCTTTATTCCCGCCCAGATATTGTCTATAAAGCTCAGAGTTTACCTAAAAGGAATAGGGTTTTTGTTAGGCAGATATACAATCTCCGGTTGGCTAATATAAAGCGGATGTTGGAAGGCCGGGCGTGACGCATGGTTGGATACAAGCTTCCTCCTGGCCGTGCAGATCGTGGAGCACGCGCATCACGCAGTGGCTCTGCGCTCGCTCGGGGAGCTGCTCGCGCCAGGGGACCGGGTGGCGATCGCGCCGCAAGTGTTGACTGAATCAATGGGCTCGCACAATCCCCAGAAGCCTCTGACTATTCGTTCAACTGATTGCTTGCCGGCAGCCAGACTGGCCTCTGATTGGGCATGGTCATGATTCCACGCATTATCCACCACCACGCTGTGAACCTCATGCACTCCTATGAGACGAAGCCAAAAATCAATGTAAGGCGCTTGATGATCGAATGACGGCGGTATGGGAGAATCCTCGCGATATTCAGATCCCCGCGTATAGACGACGAGTGCCTTGGGGATGTTGAGGCATGGCCCATATTCTTTGCCATCATACGTGAATAAGTAATTGCGCTGAGCGGTCAAATCAATCAACTGTTTGAGCTTGTATGGGATGGAGAAGTTCCACATGGGTAGGCCCAAGACAATTCGGTTCGCTCGTTGGAAGCGACCGATCAATTCTTGAATGCGGTTCCAGGTATGCGATTCTGCGTCTGTCAGTGGCTGGTGCTTGATGGCCTTGTACTTCGCCCCGATGGATGCGGCATCAAACTCGGGAAGGTTTTCGTCCCAGACATTCAGGACGTCCTCATTAATCACGGGGATGACTTTCCTTGACGCCGAAAGAAAGGCGTTTGTCAGGGCGATAGAGTTCGATTTGTTACCTCGCGGCGATGACTGGATATGTAGAACGTTCATT
>DATHPZ010000090.1:0-7445 GCA_035483355.1 Chthoniobacterales bacterium
AACAGTGGCATTTCTTATCATTTTGACATTGGGGAGTTGGGACAAGTCTGTGGTTTCTTAAAGGCTTATGGTTTGTCCTCGAATTTGCGACTCACTTAAGCCATTGCACACTATATCTTGTGGTCCAGTCCGATAGCAACCACAATTCCGACTCCTTGGGTTTAACGTGTGCAGGTAATCGCCCATTTTGTCGATTCATCCCAGTGGGAGTCAAAGTTGCCACCCGTGCAAAACCACGCTCCCGTTTTGCGCAAGGCCATCAGGGGCGCAGTGCCAACCGACTTTTCCGATAAGCCTACCTATCTTCCCAACTTCGGAAAAACACTTCGGCGAGTCGGCGACTTCTCGCTCATGTGGTTTTTAAGACCCTCGGGCGTTTACGAGGACCTATGCTGTTGTCCTTTGCAAACCCTCGATCAGCGCATACTGGTGCCCGTTCTCTATGGGGAAGTATTCCGTTAACGGAATACTGTCCGTTTCGTGTGCTGGCCCCTAATTCTTATCAATTCTGTGTTCCGGACCAACACGCGGCAAGGCGTCTGTGTGGTCCCTCATCGGTCCCGCAATTGCGCCAGTGCTTTCGCCGAGGCAGTGCAAACTCCACGTTCGGTGATCAACGCGGTGACATAACGGGCGGGCGTCACATCAAAGGCAAAGTTTGCCGCTCGGCTGCCCTCCGGCGCAATCATCACGGTGACAACTTCTCCGGTTGCCGTTTTTCCGGTTATGCGAGTGACTTCATCCGAGGATCGCTCCTCGATGGGGATTTCTTTCAACCCATCCTGGAGATCCCAGTCAATGGTCGAGAATGGCAATGCAACATAGAACGGAACACCGTTTTCATGGGCGGCGAGTGCCTTTAGGTAAGTCCCGATCTTATTGCAGACATCACCCGCGGCAGTCGTGCGATCGCTTCCAACGATGCATAAATCAACCATCCTGTGCTGCATCAAATGCCCCCCCGTGTTATCTGCAATTAAGGTGTGCGGAACTCCGTGATGGGACAGTTCCCATGCCGTCAACGAGGCTCCCTGGTTGCGGGGCCGCGTCTCGTCGACCCAAACGTGGAGAGGGATTCCGGCATCGAAAGCTTTGTAAACGGGTGCGAGCGCAGTTCCCCAATCGACTGCCGCCAACCATCCGGCGTTGCAATGGGTTAGGACCTGAAGTGGTCGTTGGCGACCCAGGCGATCCCAGATCTGGCGAAGCAAAAGCAATCCATGCTCGCCAAGAACAGAGCAATTTTCGGCGTCCTCATCGGCGATCGAGCGAGCCTCGCGATAGGCCGCGTCAGGGCGTTCCGAAGGGGAAAGGTTCTTGAGAAGCCCAGACATCCGGTCGAGGGCCCATCGGAGATTGACTGCGGTAGGTCGCGACTGAATCAATAGCTCGTAGGCGTGCTCAAGCGACTCATCCGAAGGGTCCGCCTTCATTGCTAACGCGATCCCATAGGCGGCCGCGGCTCCGATCAGCGGTGCGCCGCGAACCACCATCGACCGAATCCCCTGAGCGGCATCCTCCACGTAATGCCATGCCACTACCTCAAATTTGTGAGGGAGTCTGGTCTGGTCGATCACAAAAACCGACACTCCATCCGACCAGATCGTCCGGTAATGTTTGCCTTCTATCTTCATCGATTTTCCTGGATCGCCCGCGCCGCGGCAGTTACGAGATTGATCTGACCAAACGAGGGCGCTTCGAGGACCAGTTTCCGCGCGAGCACCAGCGCCTTCAGTTCACAAGCCGCCCGGACGCTTCTGTTCCCTATGGACTCCAAATCTTCCACATGTGCAAGTCCCAAGATTCGCCGAATCATTTTGGTCCCCGCGAAACGGAGAGAGTCTTCGAAAAGGTGAGAGACAAACCGGTGACGCTCCGCTTCGATTGCGCAGCGCTCATCGGGTGATTCAAATAGCATCCCGGTAAACGCGTCCCCCAGTGGGTTGGTCGCCCAGAGACCAAGAAATCTGGACGAAAATCCGTTCCAGAATTTCTCAATGAGCGTCAAAAGCCATTCGCGGTATTCATCACGCATCCCCGGCGCGCTTTCGTGACCCGTCTGAGAAAAGTAGGCCAGAAGCAGATTTCCGATGAGGGCGCCCACGTCGAACCCCATCGGTCCGTAAAAGGCAAACTCGGGATCGATCATTCTGGTATCTTCGGGCGTCACCATCACGGAGCCGGAATGTAGATCGCCGTGGATCAGGGCTTCGGCAGAGCTCAGAAATTTGAACTTCAATCTCTGCACCGCCATCTTGAGCTCGGTGTCCCGGCGGAAACTTGCCGCGGTTGCATCGAGTTCTGGGGAAGTCCATCGATTTAGTTTCGCTGGCCGGTACGGGTCGGTGAAAACGAGATCTTCCGTGATTTTGCAAAGCTCCGTATTCGCGCAGAATATTTGCAGGCGCGCCTTTTTCGTTGCCGCTGGGAGATAGAGGTCTGATGTCTTGAAAAGGGTCTGCGCCGCGAATTCTGCGAGATCCTCGGCGAGCCGCGGGTAAACAAGACCACGAATGAATCCTTTTCTGAGAATGATGTGAGGAGACAGGTACTCCATCACGATCGCGGCCATCGCTTTGTCGAAGTGGTATATTTTAGGAACCAGATTGCCGGCGTGCACAGCCTCTTCCGTCAAAGCAAGATATTCGAAATAGCTCCGCTCAAGCGGCAACGGCCATGCTTCCCCAACCAGACGCAGATAGGGGAGCGCCTGTTTGACGACCAGACTCCCCGCCTCGCCGCATACGATATAAACGGCGTTGAGATTACCATCGCCGACCTCGCGTGAAATCCATTGAGAACGATCGGAACCCAGCAGACGCTCAATTTCCGGGACGTCTTCCAGGAACTCCGGGATAGACGAGTTCGCTAGCGGAAAATAAGGCTCTAAAATCTCCATGCGTGGGTTAGGCTCCGCAACCGGGGGAATAGGCAAGGATGGCGTCGATTCGGAGACTCTTCAAGGGCAAAGCCGGAGCCAATCAATGAGACCTGCATGAAAAGCGGCTTGATTCGCAAACGATTGCTAGTTAGGTGTCTCACTGCTCTATCCCCCCTCTATGACAATATTCAATCCCCCTCTTCGCCACCCGACGTTTCGTCAATTTGCGATGTCCCGCCGTCTTTTTGTCGCATCCATTGCGATCCCGATTTTGAGCCTTTGCCTGGTCCATCCAGGTGTGGCCCAGGACAAAAAACTTCGAATCGGTCTAACCGTCCCGACACTCGTAAATCCGTTTTTTGTCGGAATGGATCGCGGCGTGCGTGAAGAATGCCAAAAACTTGGTTACGAATTGATTGCGCCAAACGCGAATAACGACATGGCGACTCAGGCAAACCAGATGGAAGATTTGATTACCAAAAAGGTCGATCTCATTATCATTTGCCCAATTAACGCAGAAGCGATTGTCCCGGTCGTCAAGAAAGCCAATGCTGCGAAAATACCGGTGGTCGCGCTCGATCGCGGGTCCGCTGGAGGCGAGATGGCGAGCTTCATCGAGACAAATAACGTCGAGATGGGTCAGAAAGGCGCCGACTTCATCGCAGAACAACTCAAGAAAAAATATGGCTCTGCCAAAGGAAACGTGGTGAATCTGCAGGGCTTGCGCGGGACGACTGCCGCGGAGAGTCGCGAGAAAGGCTTCACCGAGCAGCTCAAGAAATACCCGGATATCAAGCTGGTCGCCAGCCAGGCGGCAAATTTCGACCAGGAAAAGGCTTTGAACCTCATGACCGACATCCTGCAGGCGAACGCTAAAATCGATGCGGTATTTTGTGCGAACGATGACAACGCGGTTGGGGCCATCAAGGCGATTGACGGGATGCACCGTTTCAAGCCAATGGGGGACGCCGGTCACATCGTCATTATCGGCATTGACGGCACTGCCCAGGCCCTACAGGCCATCCGTGACGGAAAACTCGATGCGACCATTTCACAGAATCCGGTTAAAATGGCGGCCACCGCGGTCGATTTCGCCAAGCAGATCGCAGAAGGCAAGACCGTCGAGGCACATGTTAATTATCCGAACATGCTTCTCGATAAAACTACCATCGACTCAGACGAAGCCAAAGCGTACGGACTTTGGGGCGATGCAAAGTAGCGATTGGCGAGAGTATGCTCTTGCGAATGCGTGGGGTTAGTAAGTCGTTTGACTCTAATCCTGCGTTAACCAATGCCGATTTGGATCTCGCCAGCGGCGAGGTCCTCGGCATTATCGGCGAAAACGGCGCGGGTAAATCGACCCTGATCAGGTCGCTCGCCGGCGCCCATCTGATCGATTCGGGGGAGATTGAGATCGATGGGCAAAGCGTGCATCTCCGGTCGCCCGCGGAAAGCATCGCTGCAGGAGTGGCGGTCATCTACCAGGAATTGACCATCGTTCCGGAGTTGACGATTGCCGAGAACGTATTCCTCGGCAATGTGCCGCGAAAAGGCCCAGTGATCAATCGTTCGCTGATGAACGAGCGGGCCGCAACCCTCCTGAACCGGCTTGGGCTGAAGCTGCATCCGAGCAGGCGGGCCGGCGATCTCGCGCCAGGTTACCAGCAGATGGTGGAGATCGCCCGGGCGATCAATCGGAACGCGAAAATCTTGTTAATGGACGAACCGACTTCCTATCTCAGTGAGCATGAGGTAGGCCGGCTGTTTGAATTCATCGAGCAACTCCAACATCAGGGACTTGGGATTATCTATATCTCGCACCACCTGGAGGAAATCTTTAAGGTCTGCGACCAGGTCATGGTTCTTCGCGATGGAAAGACCGTCGCCACAGGTCCGATCGGAAGATGGACGAGTAAGAATCTGGTCGAGGCGATGGTCAATCGATCGATTGACCAATTTTATCCCTATGTACCGCGTGATCCAGGCGAGGTCGTTCTTTCGGTTCGGGACATCGATGTTCCCGGACAATTGTCCGGCATTAGTTTCGACCTGCACCGGGGCGAGATCCTCGGAATCGCCGGCGTGGTTGGCAGCGGCCGCACCGAATTACTGAAGGTTCTATTCGGCGCTTTGCCCCACTCCAAAGGAAAGATCATTTGGAACGCCAAACCGTTCGTTCCGAAGTCGCCCGCTCATGCCATCGCAAATCGGATCGTCATGGTCCCGGAAGACAGAAAAATCGAGGGGCTCTTATTAGACGCCTCGATCGAGAACAATGTCTCGCTTTCGGTCCTGAATCGCCTCGCGTCCGGCGGCTGGGTGAATAATGGCCGTAAAAGAAAACTCAGCGAGGAAGGGATCAAACGATTCAAAGTGGTTTGTCGAGGACCAGGCACCCGGATTCGGAATCTCTCTGGAGGCAATCAGCAAAAGGTCATTTTCGCCAGGATAACAGCCGTCGATCCGCTTTTATACCTCTTGGATGAACCGACTCGCGGCGTCGATGTCGGCGCAAAAGTCGAGGTCTACAAGCAGATTATCCATTTTGCGGAAATAGGCGCCTCCATCTTACTTGTCTCCTCGGAACTGCCTGAACTGTTGGGATTGTCGGACCGTATCCTCGTGTTGAATGGTGGGCGCCTGGTTGGGGATCTCGTACGGGCTGCTGCAACCCATGAACGGGTGCTGGGTCTGAGTACCGAAGAAAATCCGGCGGCTGAAATCGTCCAAATTTCCGAATGAACAGTGAACACGCCAAGGATGTGGCCGCGCCACCTTCCGGTCCGGGCACCCGCAAGAGGTTTTTGCAATTCGCGAGCCGCTTCACCGTCCAGATTGCGTTACTCTTACTGATTTTTGCATTCAGCATTCTTTCACCGGATTTCCTCCAGCCCGGGAACTGGTCTAACATCATTCAACAGAGTTCGATCATCGCGATTGCGGCGTGCGGAGCGACCTTGGTGATTATCACCGCAGGAATCGATTTATCGGTCGGCTCGGTCGTCGCATTGTCGGGGATTTGCTCTGCGGGATTGGTGATCAATCAACATTGGCCTGGGCCAGCCGGATGGTTTGTCTGCATTTTCGTCGGGCTCATGATCGGCGCTTTCAATGGCTTCTGCATTTCGCGTCTTGGCCTGTCCGCGTTCATTGCGACGCTATCGACCTTGGCCATGGGGCGAGGTTTAACGCTCGCGCTATCGAATGGGCAAACCGTGTTTGGACTGCCTGACAGCTTTAGCTTTTTTGGCGGTGGCACTCTGTTTGGCGTATCGGTCCCGATCATCGTTACGGTGATCGCGTTCACCATCATGCACTTTGTTCTCGCCCACACGGTGTTCGGTCACGAAGTGTACGCTATTGGGGGCAACCGCGAAGCGGCGCGTCTCGCCGGCATCAACGTGGGAAGGGTGGAGCTTCTGGTTTACATGCTGGCAGGAGGTCTCAGCGGTTTTGCCGGGCTGGTTCTGACCGGGCGCCTTAGCGCCGCGATGCCATCTTCCGCCACCGGTCTTGAGTTGGACGTGATTGCCGCGGTGGTGATCGGCGGCGCTTCTCTCTTTGGCGGGAAAGGGAATATGATCGGAACATTCTTTGGGGTTCTTACGATCGGCGTGTTGCGAAACGGGCTGAACCTCTTGAACGTGTCGCCGTTCTGGGTGCAATTTGTCCAGGGAGCAGTCATTTTCGTCGCCGTCCTGCTGGACGCGATCGGCCAAAGACAGAGACGTTAGCTTCAGCCATGCGCTCGCCAAAAAATCCCCCTCGATTAACTAACTAACTTGATACAATGACTCAAACATTTTAGGAAAACACCCGGAGGCTAACCATGAAAAAGTTGATGAACGAACCGAGCGCCTTTGTGGACGAAATGCTCGAGGGCCTATTGCTGGCGTATCCCGACCAATTGAAGTCCGTTGGAGGCACGAATCGCGCACTTGTGCGCGCCGATGCGCCAGTCGCTGGTAAAGTTGGCATTGTCACCGGCGGTGGAAGCGGGCATCTGCCGGTCTTCGTTGGTTACGTGGGTCGCGGTTTGGCCAGCGGCGTTGCCATTGGTAATGTGTTTAGCAGTCCAACCGTGGACCAAATTGCCGCGGCCACCCGCGGGGTCCACTCAGGCCAAGGCGTCCTCTACCTTTACGGGAATTATTCCGGTGATGTGTTGAATTTCGATTCCGCCGCGGAGGAGGTTGATACGGAAGGGATTCGTATTGAAACGGTCCTGGTTGCGGATGACGTCGCGAGCGCACCGCCCGAACGCCACGCTAATCGCCGCGGTGTCGCGGGTCTGTTCTACGCCTTTAAAATTGCCGGCGCGAAAGCAGAAGCTGGTGGAACTCTTGATGAAGTAAAAAATGTCACGCTGAAGGCACTCGCCAATTGCCGTACGATGGGCGTCGGACTGACGCCAAGCGTGCTGCCAACGGTGGGCAAGCCGACGTTCTCGTTGGCGGACGATGAGATGGAAATCGGAATCGGTATTCACGGCGAACCGGGGATCCGCAGAGGAAAGCTCTTGCCTGCCGACGAGATTACGACGGACATTGTGAACCGGTTGGTC
>DATHPZ010000091.1:0-6222 GCA_035483355.1 Chthoniobacterales bacterium
GGCTACGACTACGACGCCGCCAAAAAAGATATGGCCAAGCGCCTGGGGTTGGATCCGGCGGCTTTCTTCTTGACGCGAAAAGCCACAATCGAAAAATTCTCACGCGCGACCATCTGGGGTAAGAAATACCCACTTTTGGGAACGCCAGTCTATTTGGAATTCGTGGCCGGACTGAGGGATTTGTCTTGTTCTGCGTGGGCGATTCCGACACGGAATATCAAGGGCTGGAAAGCTCCTTGTTACTTTATGACCGACGGCCACTACGCCACCTTTAAAGAGCTGCAGGAGAAAGTCGATTGGAGCAAATATGGAGTTGTCGATGGCGTTGCCAGAGACCCTCGATGTGAAAATTGCATGGTCCAGTGCGGTTATGAACCCTCCGCGACAATGGGTTTGCAAGGTAGACCCGGTGATACCTGGAAGAACATTTGGTTTAACTTTGGCCCGCGGCCCCGGCCAAAGAATCATCCGGATCCCAAGATCGTGTTCAATGGGATCTCGGCTGCCGCAACCAAGCCAAAGCGGGAGGCGGTTGTTGCGCGCGGCTAAAATGAATTGTTCAACGGGAGAACATGGTGAATGACGATGCAGGGGCACACGCGCTCCTAAAACAGGCCATAGCGAGGGCACAAGAGCACTTATTCAGTCTTCAACATCCAGAGGGGTATTGGATCGGCGAGTTGATCGTTGACTCCACGCTTTGTTCCGACTACGTGACGTTCATGCACTGGTCGGGAGACATCGATCTCGATCTCCAGCAGAAATGCATCCATCATATTCTGTCCAAACAGCTGACGGACGGCGGGTGGAACATTTATCCGGAGGGTCCCGCGGAGGTGAATGCGTCGGTCAAAGCGTACCTGGCGTTGACGCTCGCCGGATTCTCCAAAGAAGATCCGATTTTGGCTCGTGCTCGTGGAAAAATCCACGAGCTCGGCGGCATTGAAAAGACGAACACCTACGCCAGACTATACCTGGCTTTGCTCGGTCAAATCCCGTGGGACGCAGTACCGACGATACCGGTCGAGTTCCTTCTGCTTCCGAGATGGTTGCCGGTCAACCTTTATGCGGTTTCCTCCTGGACACGGGCGATGGTCGTGCCGCTGGCGATCATCAACCATTTTAAGCCCACGCGCGTACTGCCCGCCGAACGCGGGATTTCTGACCTGTATCTTGATCCAACCAAGGTACCGCACACCAAAGCTGCGGGATTGAAGCAGTTCTTCATTCTGATCGACCGTTGTCTGAAAATCATCGAGAGCAACGGATTTCTGCCGTTACGCAAAACGGCTTTGAATGTCGCCGAACAGTGGATGCTGGAACGGATTGGGGATGGATGCAGCGGATTGGCCGCGATCTTTCCGGCGATGCTGAATTCGATGATCGCATTGCGATGCATAGGGTATGAGCCTAGTCATCCAATTTACCAGAAAGCCGACGCCGATTTCCGGGAACTGTTTGTCGACGACGAGCAGGGGTTCAGGATCCAACCCTGTTTTTCTCCAATTTGGGACACGGCAATCACCTTGGTCTCTCTAGCACGGTCCGGGATCGGTGAGGATCATGTTGCTTCCCGCAAAGCCGTAAATTGGCTTCTGTCCCAAGAGGTACGAATCGCCGGGGATTGGGCGGTGAACAATCCGAAACCGGACCCGACAGGCTGGTGTTTCGAATTCAACAATCCTTTCGGTCCGGATGTGGACGATACTGCCATGGTATTGCTCGCGCTTTACACGGCAGGCTACCAGGATGATCCCTCTCTGTACGACCGAGTGGTTCGATGGCTGCTGAGCTTCCAAAACAGAGATGGCGGTTGGGCTGCGTTCGACAAAGACGTGCAAAACCCGCTTCTCGAGAATGTCCCGTTTGCGGATCACAATGCGATTCTGGATCCGAGTTGCTGCGATGTCACGGCGCGTGTGCTCGAGATTCTGGGCGATCTTGGATTTCGCCCCGGCCACCCGGCGATCGATCAGGCCACGATATTTTTGCGCGAGAAGCAAGAACCCGATGGCGCATGGTACGGCCGTTGGGGCGTGAACTACATTTACGGGACCTCTCAGGTGCTGCGCGGACTGCGAGCGGTTGGCCTGGATATGGATGAGCCTTGGATCCAGCGAGGTCGGGATTGGCTGGAACTCTGCCAAAATGAAGACGGCGGTTGGGGCGAAACCGTGGCATCGTACGAAGATCCCAGCTTGCGGGGCAAAGGCTTGAGCACACCTTCGCAAAGTGCGTGGGCCTTGCTCGGCTTGTGCGCCTTTGAGAAGGTCAATCGTACCAGCGCCGAACGCGGCATCCACTATCTTGTCTCGTCACAAAACCCGGATGGCTCCTGGAGCGAAACCTTGATTACCGGAACGGGTTTTCCGCGCGTGTTCTACCTCAAATATGACATGTACCGGAATAATTGGCCGCTCATGGCGCTCGCGCGTTATGCCACGGGAGTTTCGGCAAATCGACACGAATCGGAGATGCGTTCGGACGCGGTAAGCCAAGCGCGCCGGGATTCTGCATTGCAACCTACGCGAGAAGCCGCTTTTTCTTCTTTGCTCTCAAGCTTCGCATCACTGCCGGTGTTCGTCTTGGTGAAGGAACTGTTGACGAAGCTGAATCATGGATAAGCCCAAAGTCCTGGTTGCAGATTCGATCTCGCCGAAGGGAGTCGAGTTACTAGAAAATGGAGGGCAGCTGCTCGTAACGGTTAAGACAGGGCTGAAAGAAAACGACCTCCTTGCTATCGCAGCTGAATATTCCGCTATCGTCGTGCGGTCACAGACAAAGGTCACCGCAAAAATAATCGACGCGGCAAAGCAGTTGAAGGTCGTCGGACGGGCTGGAGTCGGCGTGGATAATGTGGACGTAGACGCTGCGACCCGCCGCGGAGTCATTGTCATGAATACCCCGGGCGGCAATACGGTCTCGACGGCCGAGCACGCCTTTTCGCTGCTTGTTTCGATCGCCCGGAATATTCCGCAGGCGCATGCGAGTGTGAAGGCCGGCAAATGGGACCGAAAGAGTTTTGAAGGTGTCGAACTGCACGGCAAAACGATCGGGATCTTTGGGATGGGCCGCATCGGCACGGAAGTCGCCCGCCGAGTCATTGCCTTCGGGATGCGCCCGGTAGCCTACGATCCCTACTTGTCTCCGAGCCGGGCACGATCACTGCAAGTCGAACTTTTTGACGATCTCGACGAAGTGCTTGCTCAATCCGATTTTGTGACCATGCACATGCCGTTAACGGCGGAAACCAGGCATTTGATCAACGCGGATCGCATCGCGAAGATGAAGCGAGGCGCGAGAATTGTCAATTGTGCTCGAGGCGGCCTGATCGATGAACAGGCTCTGTTCGAGGCTCTTAAGTCCGGACAGATCGCGGCGGCCGCGCTCGATGTTTACGAGACTGAACCGCCGCCGGCGGAATTTCCTTTGCGAACACTCCCGAACATTGTTTTCACGCCGCATCTGGGCGCTTCCACCGCGGAGGCTCAAGAGAGCGTGGGCATTGAGATCGCCGAGGCAATCCGCTCGCTGCTCCTTGAAGGGGTGATCAGAAATGCGGTGAACATCCCAAACATTGACGCGAAAACGCTTGCCGTCATTGCTCCGTATCTTGCGTTCGGTGAAAAGCTCGGACGATTTTTGCGCCAGGTCGCACCCAAACGCTGTGAAATGCTTTCGATCAATTACAGCGGAAAGGTCAACGAATTCGAAACAAGTCCGATCTCTCGTTACATTTTAAAGGGATTTTTGGAGGAAGCCGGCGGCGGAGAAGTAAATCCGGTCAACGTTACGTCCCTCGCCCAAACGCTGGGACTGAAGACGGTCGAGACCAAAGATAGCGCTACCGGCGAATTCACGGACCTGGTCGATCTTCAGGCGTCCGGCCTGGGAGAAACCGTCTCGGTGGCGGGAACCTTTATCGGATCGTCGCCAAGAATTGTTCGAATCAACGGCCGCCATGTCGAGGCACGATCGGTCGGAGTTCTGCTTCTTTTGGAAAATAATGATGTGCCTGGAATTGTTGGCCAAATCGGCACGGTTCTGGGAACCCACGCGGTGAACATTGCGAACATGTCCTTAAGCAGAGACCATCGCGGCGGCGAAGTGCTCACCGTCTTGAACCTTGACTCCGTGCCCGACGAAACCATTATCGAATCACTTCTGACCAATCCCAATATAAAGAGTGCAAAGGTCGTTAGGCTGTAGAAGCAAGGTAATGGGGCACTGGGGTGATGGAGTAATGGGGTACTGGGATGATGGGTATTGGCTCCAAAGGCGGTTTCCACTCGCGCGCGCGATCGCTGGTGACTTCTACAAAACTTCGTGTTTGGTCGTCCAGGAAGCGTTTGATCTCGCGCACCGTCGGGCGGCGGTACCCCAGGGGCGAGGGTATTTCGATTTCCAAAAGGTTTTCATTCTCGCTCAGCAACGTCTTCTTGCTGTTGCCGTTACGATAGATTTCCCGCCGCTGACCTATTCCCTGACAAATGAACGCCCCGGTAGTACTTAGAGTTCTTTAAAGGGGAGTTGGTGCGCTTGAGCGACGGCTTTATTGCGAATGTATCCTCCCATCACGTTGATGCCGCCTGCGAGACCCGGTTCCTTCTTGATGGCTCCCTCCACACCGCCTTCCGCCAGGTACTCCACGAATCGTGCAGTAACGTTCGTCAGGGCTTGCGTTGCCGTTCGAGCATAGGCGCCCGGCATATTCGCAACGCAATAGTGCGTGATTCCCTCTTCCACATAGACCGGATCATGGTGGGTGGTCGGACGAGAAGTTTCGCAACAGCCTCCCTGATCGATTGCGATATCGACGAGCACGCTTCCCGGCTTCATCAGCCTGAGCATCGCTCTGGTGATCAGTCTAGGCGCCCTTGCTCCGGGAACTAAGACGGCCCCGATCAGCAGATCGGTGCCCGGCAACATTTCCAGGATATGCGCCTCGTTCGAATAAAGCGTATGCGCGGTGTGCATCGTGATGTCGAGAAATCTCATGCGATCGAAATCGACCTCCAGAATCGTGACGTTCGCTCCCAGTCCGGTGGCCATTCGGGCCGCATTGACTCCTGAGGATCCGCCGCCGATAACCAGGACATTACCGGGCAGAATCCCCGGCACTCCACCGAGAAGCACCCCAGTCCCACCGCTGTGCTTGGCGAGAAAATAGCCGCCCACGATAATCGACATCCGCCCCGCAATCTCGCTCATCGGTTCCAACAAGGGCAGACGCCGATTGATTTCCACCGTCTCGTAGGCGATCGCCGTGACACCCGATTTTAATAATTCTTCGGTCAAAGACCTGGTAACCGCGAGATGAAGATAGGTAAACAGGATCTGTCCCTCTCTCAGAAGCGGATATTCCGGTGGCAACGGTTCCTTGACCTTCACGATCAAATCTCCTTCACGAAAGATTTCTGCGTGATCGCTCGACATGTTTGCGCCGGCCACTTCGTACTCTTTGTCCGAGTACCCCGCTCCCGCTCCCGCCTGTCGCTCAACGTAGACCTGATGCCCCAGTTTCGTGAGTTGGTAAACAACCGAAGGAAGAACTGCCACCCTGCTTTCCTGCTCTTTGATCTCTTTGGGAACACCGATTTTCATAATTCAGAATTCAGGAGGCAGAAGTCAGGAGGCGGAGTTCTGGAAGCGAATACCCATCCTTGGGAAGATAATAGCTCCGAATCGATTGCTAGCCGAGCCGAATTCCGTAACTTCTGACTAACGCCTTCTCTGCAAACGCCGTGGTCCGCTGATCGCGTATTCTTCTCAAATCTTCACGCGCGCCCGCCCCTGGGGCTCCTGAATCCTGAATTCTGATTCCTGAATTCTGCAGAATCAGTTCAGTGAGGGATCATCGGGCGCAATTGCAAGCAGGTGATAGGCCGGCCCGAGACTTTTCATGAGTTCGAGCCAAGTCCCCTTATTCGATGCGTCACCGAGAATCGATTCGGTGGCCGGATGGACAATCCACGCACTCTGCTGGAGTTCGGATTCGAGCTGGCCCCCTGCCCAACCGGCGTAACCAACGAAGGCACGAATCAGTTTGGAGCCACTTCCGGCCAAGGTTTGCACTTGATCCAAAGACAGCTGTGAATGAAACGTAATTTTTGCTTCACCGGCAACCCAATCGAACGAAACGATCGTCAACTCATGCGCTCCAACCGGTCCTCCGAGGAAAACGGGAATCTCACCGAGCGCATCGAGCTCGTGGTCCGGGAG
>DATHPZ010000092.1:0-4495 GCA_035483355.1 Chthoniobacterales bacterium
CTGGAATGCTGCCACCCACCCGTAGGCCAGGGTGCCGCAGGCTGTGACCAGACTATCGCAATTCCATCTGAAATCTTTCTTTAATCCCGTCCAGGTCCGGCGGACGAAAAGATCGGTCACGGTGTTCAGCGGGTTGATATCGATCTCAAAATAAGAGAGCGAATCCCCAAACGGATCCAGAAAGACTTCGACCACTTCTTCTTCCCACAATGCGTCGCCCCGGGTCGTTTTGGTGCCCCATGGATTTGGATCCTGACATAGATAAAGTCCATGCAGAACATCACCGCTCCAGCCGAGGCGTACTTCCGTGCCCCATCGCGGTGGGCGCCCCGTCAGGTTCTCGCGCAGAGAGATTCTGGCACAATTTGCCCAGACGCCGTTTAACGCATCGAGCGAAGATAAATCCCAGCGAGGCGTCTCTGGGCAGAGCAGTTCAGGCATACGCGCAACCATCGACTTCAAGCGATTTGCCTCACCAGTTGGTCTGACCAAGTCAATCTCCGATCTCTTCCCCGGAACGATGATCGTCCATCAGCTTGCCGAATTCCTTGAAAAAATAGCTCGCATCGTGCGGGCCCGGAGAGGCCTCGGGATGATATTGGACACTGAAGATCGGGTATTCCGTGTGCCGCATCCCTTCCACGGTCTGATCATTCAGGTTGATATGCGTCACTTTCACAGTGGCCGGCAAAGAATCCGCGTCGATCGCGAACCCGTGGTTTTGCGACGTAATGGATACCTTTCCGTTCGTTAAATCTTTGACCGGCTGATTCCCTCCGCGATGGCCAAACTTCAGTTTAAATCCCTTTCCTCCGTAGGCCAGACCGAGCAACTGATGCCCAAGACAAATGCCGAAGATCGGGCAGCGCCCGAAGAGCTTCTTCAGCTCGTCGGAAAGGTACGGCAAAGCGCCTGGATCGCCCGGTCCATTGGACAGAAAGATCCCGTCCGGTTTCATCGCCAGGACCTCTTCTGCAGACGTGGCGGCAGGGACAACGGTCACTTTGGATCCGTGCTGACGCAATCTCCTGAGAATGTTAAATTTGATGCCGTAATCGTACGCGACGACTTGATGTCGAATCGGCGGCAGCAGTTTGAGGATTTGGCCATTCTCGAGCACCTCACCGGATTGCTCGGCAGAACCTTTCACGATCGTCCAATCGCGACTTAGTTTGTCTTCCGGATCCCATTCGTAGAGCTCTCGAGTCGTCACTTCCTTCACGTAATCGGAGCCTATCATCAGCGGAGAGTTCAGCGCGCGCCTGACGGCTTCCTCGGGTTCCCTGATCTCTGTGCTGAGGCACGCCCGCATTGCTCCTCGGACTCTGAGATGCTTCGTCAACGCTCGGGTATCGATTCCCTGAATCCCGCAAATGTTCCAAGTTTTGAGGTAGTCATCCAGTGACCCGCTGGCGCGCCAATTGCTGGTAATCGGCGAGAGTTCATTGACAACAAATCCCCGAACGTGCGGCTCGCGACTTTCTTCGTCGAGCGCATTCACTCCGTAGTTCCCAATGAGCGGATAGGTCATCGTGACAATTTGACCGCGATACGAAGGATCGGTCAGCACCTCTTGGTATCCGGTCATTGACGTGTTGAAACAAATCTCGCCGACCGCCGTCCCTGGCGCTCCGAAACTCTCTCCGGTAAAGGTCCGCCCATCTTCGAGAACAATAAGAGCCTGCGTCATTTTGGCCAGGAATATGGAAACGATTGATCGATCTTCCAAGCGGAAACTCTCATCGGCGCGAAAGGTCTCCGGAGTATTTTGCATTGACTAAGGCCGACTTCAGAGGTGCTGCCAACGTACCGCGATCACTCACCGCGACCTGTTCCAGACCGACCCACCCCGCAAGGAGCGTGAGTTCATCCGCCAAAGCCACCGCGACTTTCACCCGATCCGCGCCCGGTTCTTCGAGCGCCGACAATACTTCGAGTCTTCCCTGCTTCCGGTCGGCCTTCAAGTCAACGCGCGCGACCAATTTGTCTCCCAGCAGAAAAGGCAACACATAGTAGCCATGCTCGCGTTTGTGCGCGGGTGTGTAGATCCCGATCCGGTAACGAAATCCGAACAAGCGTTCCGGTCTTTTCCGCTCCCAAATGAGCGGGTCAAATGGTGAAATGAGGGCCTGCGCATGAATTCGCCGCGGAATTTTCGCGTCCCGATGGAGATACGCTTTCCAGTTCTCAACGGTGATCGGCACGAGTTCCCCTGTCTCGACCAGTTCAGCAGTTCGGGCGCGAGTTTCACCCGTTTGGAGTCGAAAGTAATCCCGCAAATCCGATTCCGTTGCGACTCCCAGGGCGCGTCCGGCGATGGCGATCAAGCGCCGCTGTGCCTCCTCGGAAGAGAGTGTTTGCGCGGCGAGAACCTCGTGCGGGATCACCCGTTCAACGAGGTCGTACACGCGCATGAAATTGCGACGGCTTGCCGTTGTAATACGACCGCACCAGAATAGAAATTCCAAGGCGGACTTACTCTCCGTCCATCCCCACCATCCACGGGACCCGCGTGGTCGTTCCTCCATTAGGTGCCGCGCGATTTCGCCGGCGCTTGCCGGCCCGTGCTCGTTGACGATCTCAAAAACCCTCTCGACGAAATTCTGATTGGATTTGGCAAAGCGGGCAAGTCTGCTCCACGTCCCCACAAAGTCGCGTGCTCGCTCCATCCTCCAGCGGAGAAGGGGATAAACCTCCAACGGCAACAGACACGCCTCGTGTCCCCAGTATTCAAAAAAGCGCCTTCGTTCCGTTGAGTAGCTCGCTTCGTCCAACAGTTTCACCGGGTAAGCGCCGAGGCGCGAAAACAACGGAAAATAGTGCGCCCGCACCAAGACATTCACCGAATCAATTTGCAGCATCCCGATACGCCTGGATGCGGCCAGAAGATGTCGGCGAGTCAGACGTCCAGATGATCGATCCCCGAACCCCTGCGCCCGGAGAACCGCTCGCCGTGCTTCTTCCAGTGAGAGCGAAGGCGGGCGGCTGTTCCCGCGTTTCAAGGCGGCGCCATTTTCAGTTGCCCTGAGCTTCACGCCGGTCTCGTTTCCAATTTGGCGACCCCACTACCCTTGCACCGGCAGCAAAGCCTACCATGAGAGTTGATTCCAGTAAGTGACTGCCCCGTTGTGGTTCCGCACAAATTGAACGGATCCATCTTGTGAGACGACGATCGCCAGGCATCTTGGATAGCCTCGACAAAACCGGTACACCGCACGGTGCCGGGTCCCGACGTTATCGAGCGGTTCGTTGGCCCAGATCTCGCCCTCCAGGTCGAGTGCGTGTCGGACGCTTTTCAAGCCGGGCGCGTCGAAGCGCAATTCGGCGCCGAACCCAACCAGGTCGAGGGCCTGGGTGACGACCAGGGCCCCGTCCACCGCCATCAGATCTGCCAGAAAATGCGCGAAATCGAACAAAGCCTCATCCATATCGCTTAATTCGGTATCCATGAGTGTCTGATATTCCGACCATCCGGCGTTGGGCCTGCGATGATGGCTCGCCAGCTTCGAAAGTCGGACGATCGCCTGGGTCAGCATCCGCGCATAACGTCTCCGTGCGGGACAATCAGCAATCAGGTATTTGAAACGGACCGCGGCCGTAGGTTCCCGCAGCATCTCCTCGTCTTCCGGGGCGATAATCACCAAGGTCCCCCCATGACGACCGTTCCGGACGACCGAAAGCGTGCGAAGGACGATGTTATAAGTCATCATCCTCACAAAATCGACATCCACTGGAACGTATTTGGCGTTGGTGCCTTCACCGAATGCCTCGTTCAGAAAACTGGTGCGGACCTGGGAGAACACGCCTTGGAGCCATATCGAGTCAAATAGATCAAAGGCCCGCGACTCGATTCGACCACCTGCCAGGGTGGCTATTCGATTCCTTCCGAGGTGAATAGTCAACCGGCCCGGACCAAGCGAATGGATCACCAGCGAATCAGGTTCCGGCGCTCCATGGTGGCGGCCGCCGGCGAGGCTGCTGAGCCAGCGTGTGCCCGAAACGACCATACCCCAGATCTGCAGATCATGGTGCAAACTCCGGCACACTCCGATCATCGAACGGAAATACAGCGCAGCCATCGAGAGCCTGCGAATCTCTTGTTCGTTAAACGGCCGCGGGCGATCGAGGTGCAGCGGCATCAGACCGCTCGGAGGTCCCTCATCCGGCGGCAATAGCCCTGGATCCTCGAAAATCAGCCTGAATGTGACCTGTCGATCCTCGTCGCGCAGCAGACTCGCGTGGTACGCGATGTCGAAGAGCTTTCGCAGGTGATGGTCCTGCGGCAATTTCGCCAGACGATCCTTCGGCCAGACTTTTTTGACCAATTCGGCCAATTGCGCAGGGTAGGAATACCCGAGGTAACTTTGGAGCTGTTGGGTCATGAAAAAAGTGTCGTGAGGCCGAGTGATTGGCTAAAAATGGACTGCTTAGTATGCTGCGATTCCACGAAAATTCAAAGAGCGCAGAGCACCGATGAAGGCACTCGGCCGTGACA
>DATHPZ010000093.1:0-15810 GCA_035483355.1 Chthoniobacterales bacterium
CGGCAAGCATTTGATGTGGGAACTGGTTCAGATCGGCGGAATCATGCCGTTGATGAAAATGCTTCTCGGCAACGGTCTTTTGCATGGCGACTGCCTGACGGTGAGTGGAAAGACCTTAAAACAGAACCTTGCGAAAGTAGAGGACTATCCGACAGGGCAGACGATCATCCGCGGGTTCAAAGATCCGATCAAGTCGAGCAGCCACTTGGTGATCCTCTACGGAAATCTGGCCCCGGAAGGCGCCGTTGCCAAAATTTCCGGTAAGGAAGGGCTGCGTTTTGAGGGCAAGGCGCGAGTATTCGATTCCGAAGAAAAGGCGCTTCGGGCCATTCTGGACGATAAAATTCGGAAGGGGGACGTGATCGTCATTCGCTACGAAGGTCCAAAAGGAGGACCTGGCATGCGCGAGATGCTCGCTCCGACCTCGGCCATCATGGGCAAAGGACTTGGAAAAGATGTCGCACTGATCACCGATGGAAGGTTCTCGGGAGGCAGCCATGGATTTGTGATTGGACACGTGACACCGGAAGCGTTTGTCGGCGGTCCGCTCGCGATTATCAAGAATGGTGATCCGATCGATATCGACAGCGAGAAGAAGGTAATCAATCTCAAGATTCCGAAATCCGAACTTGCTGCACGTCTCAAAAACTGGAAACAGCCGAAGCCGAAATACGCAAAGGGTGTTCTAGCAAAATACGCAGGGCAAGTCAGTTCGGCCTCGCTCGGCGCGGTGACCGATTAGGGCATCGGACAGGACAATAGTGCAACACTTCACTGAACGAGGCGCTCATGCGATTTTCGCGCGATCGGCTGTATATTCTGAAGGGTCGCTGCCCGGGCGATTCGTTCCAACCATTGCTGCATCTCGATCCCTGAGAACCGGGTTGGAATGCACTTTTCGATCAACACCTCTCTTTCATCCAATTCGAGAAGACCCCAGCCAAGCGGGGCCTCGTGTTCACGAAGCAACCCGGATGTCGTAACCAAATAGTGGACATTCCCGAGCTTGTATCGGGTCATCAGGTCGAACTTCGTGTTGTCGAACAGCTGACGGTGAATGCAGGCAATCTTCTGGATCGTTTGCCTGTACGAAGCGTGATCGATCGCGCTGAAATCAAAGGTTGCCCACTCCGGGAACAGTGAATCCGAAGTTCGAAGAGAGGGATAATGAACAGCCAGAAGGCGTTCGAGTTTAGCCCGACGATCCTGCAGGGTTTTCAACTTCGCCTTGAGTTCGCCGTGGCGTTGATTGTCACGGTCAAGGTCTTGGCGGCTCTGTTTGCATTCAAATACCGCAACGGTGGGTTCTGCCTGCCTGCGATCCAAACGGACGGCAGCGACGTCGACTCGAAATCGCGATCGCGGAGCACGAACCTCCATTGCGCAGCAACGGTAACCACGGTCGTACGCCCAAAGGAACGTCCGCTCCTTCAGGCGCCGGTGCAATTCCGACTCGCCGGTGGTCACGTTCTATTTCTGGTAACCGTCCTTCGAAAAGCCGCTCGCTCCGCCGAGATAGACGGCGACGTAATCGTCGAATCGCCCGTAGCCATTGAGCCTTGGGAGCTCGGTCACGGTGTATAACCGCCCGTGAATGATCCGGTGATATTCCGTATCATAGATGACAATTGGGAGTAACTGCCGGTTGTCGGGCACTTCGACTCCATATTGAGCGAGCCGACGCTGGGCATCCCGAAGGGATTCCGGTTCTTGTCGAGCCTGGTCCTCCGTCAGAGGACCGGCGCCGACCGCTACGAAACGAACCGCTATCGCCCTCTGCACGTCCTTTTCAGGGATGGAGTTGAGCAGCGATTCGGCAGTCTCTTTTGCTTGGGTCTCCTGTTGCGCGGTTAAAGCATAGCGCCCGGCAACGACGTTGTTCGGGTCTTCGACGAGCATCCTGGTTTTCGCTCCGGCTACTTGGGCGAAGAACAGAAGAAAACCGGCGATCCAGCATCTCATGGTCCGTCGAGAATAGGAAAGAAGACATCAGGCAGGCAAGCAGAAACAATTTAGACTACGCAACAGCGCCGTTCAGGGCTAAAGAGTCTTCGTATGCAACTTCCCCTGACATTTCGGTTCCATGATGGAACGGAGGTACGCCGGCTCGGCTATGGCGCGATGCGTTTGACCGGGCAACCCGGAAACTTCGGGCCTTATGAGGCTTGGGACGACGGAAAAAAGGTCCTGCGACGCGCACTCGAACTCGGAATCAATTTCATTGACACCGCACGGGCGTACGGACCCGGTTGGAACGAGAAACTCGTTGCGGAAGCTCTCCACCCGTACCCGGAAGGGCTCTTCATTGCGACTAAGGGCGGAGTGGTAAAGAAATCGGCTAGTGAGCGATACCTTGACGGAAGTCCGAACGGTTTGCGACGTGACTGCGAAGAAAGTCTCGTCAATCTACGCGTCGACTGCATCGACTTGTACCAACTGCATTGGGTCGATCCGGATGTGCCGTTGGGTGAATCCGTCCAGGGTTTGGTTCGACTACAGCAGGAAGGGAAAATTCGGCTGATCGGTTTATCCAATATCACCGTCCAACAGCTTGAAGAGGCGCGGTCCATTGCCCGGATCGCATCGGTACAGAACCGGTACAGCGTCGCGGAACGCCAGGGAGATCTCCTGTTGGATTATTGCGCTCGTGAAGGAGTTGCGTTCGTGCCGTATGGCCCTTTGGGAGCCGACCCGATGAAGCCAGGGGCGCCGCTCGCTTCCACTGAAGGAGTTCTTGCCGAGATCGGCAGACACCTTGGAGCGACGGCGATCCAAGTGGCCTTGAGTTGGCTGCTCCATCGCGCTCCTAACATCCTTCCGATTCCAGGGACAACATCGATTGCTCATCTGGACGAAAATGTGGCGGCGGCTAAATTGCCACTGACGGAGGATCAATTGCAGCAGCTCGCTGGTGTGGCAGGTTGAATGAAGACGCAATTCTGCGTGGTCGGAGCTACGCACGGTACAGGCCTACTGATTACTCAGCAACTGTTGCAGGCCGGGTGGAGTGTCCGGATCATCGCCCGCAATCCCGACAAGGCCAGGCGGCTGCTGGGTAATCGAGCGGAGATACGGCGCGGTGATGTCACTGACGTGCGATCGGTTGGCGACGCCATCACCAAAGATTGCCGGGCGATATTTTTCACCGTTGCTGCGACAGGCGGGATTGACGGTCACGGCTTGCTCGGATCAAAGACCATGATACGAAACGTAACATACCAAGGTTTGGTCAACGTGGTCGATTCGGCGCGCGCCATCGGCTTCCTAGGACGCATCATTCTCCCGTCGGTTGTCGGCGCAGACCGGTTATCGGTGATGATTCGCATTCTCGACGGGATCAAACGTGGATTGCAGCGGAACTTGAGTGAAAGAGAATCCTATCTGCGAGCTAGTGGGTTAGACTATACTATTGTGCGCGCGCCTATACTGACAAACGGGCCGGCCGGCAATGCTAACATTCGAATTGCCCGAGCAATCCATAAGTTAACAATTAGACCGAAACTTTCGCGTGGCGATCTTGCCCGGGTACTGATCCTGGTCTCCGGGCAGACCGCCGCCTCACGTAAAACTTTGGACCTTTTTGGTGAGAAAGGGTTCGCTCCTTCCGACCAGCAACTCCTTGCGCAGTTGGAGCGGATTCCTTAGAGGAGAGAAGCCAAGGAGTCAAGGAGCCAGGAGTCGAAGCATAATGCGGGATGCTCGAATTTGTTTGAATACTGGTAACAGTCTTGTGGATTGTTTTAAGAACATAGTATTCTTGATACGCTGTCACAGCGGACATGGAGTCCCTTTCGGAAGAGGTCTTCAAGCTGCTTGGCGCCTTTGCAAGCGCCATCAAAGCCAAACGATGAGGATGCGAAATTCTGAAGCTCCCGCCTCCTGAGTCCTGAATCCTGAATCATGCGCGAAAAAAATCCCCCCACGCCGGATTGAACGGTTGATTTTGGCAAATCGCGTCGACGATCGCGCGCATCAGTGGCAACTGCTCAGCGGGCAGTGCACCCGTTACCATCATCGCAGCCAGCGTTGGGCCGATCGTGAGAGCCAATTCAGCCCCCTCGATCGTCTCGGCTGCCATGTGGTCCGCCTTGGCGCGCGAATAAGTCATTCCGAGCCCTAGGAGTCGCCCCAAACGAAAGTTGCGGCCGGCTTGACAGGTGACATAAAGATCGCCGGCGCCCGGCAATCCGGCCACACTCGCCTGTTCCCCGCCGAGAAGACGGACGATTGTCGATAGCTCGGCCAGGGCCTGAGAAAAGAGGCCTGCGGCAAGATTGTACATTTGAGCTCCGTTGGCGGCGCGTCCGACGCGTTCGACTCGACCGCTTGCCCAGCCAACACCAATGGCAAAAAGGTTTTTGAAAGCGGCGCAAACCTCGACGCCGACCACATCTTTGGACGTGCGCGCGTGATAGTATGGAACGTCAAGCAAATCGATAACGCGATCCAGAACGTCTGTCTTGTCCCCCGTAATCACGACGCTGGTGTCTCGTTTTGCTGCGAGCTCGCTGGCGATACAGGGACCACCGACAGCCATCACGGTTGGCTGCAGGCCTTTGCGCGCCTCGAACTCTCTTGCGACAACTCTGGGCAGCAACTCGATCGACGCTTTCTGCGGCACGAGACCCTTGGTGATCATGAGAACGGGCGGCGCATTGACTACCACCTCAACGACATGATCGATCGCCCAGTCGACACCGGCCGAGGACACCCCCAGGATCAGAAGATCGGCACTGCGTCCGAACGCTTCGCCAAAGCGGTCCCACTGATACGCTTTGACGGTCGAGGGCAGTGCCACTCCCAGCTTCGGATGCAGTCCGGTCTCTTTAATCGAATTTATAATCGCCACGTCGAGATGAGTGCCGATCAGGGCGACGCTATGGCCGCTGTCGCCAGCCACCACGGCCATCGCAGAACCCATCACGCCTGCACCTAGAATGACGACCTTAGCCATTTCTTTGGGGTGGTGCTACGAGGTGGCGGGTTTGACCGCTGCGATCAATAAAAAAGTGGGACGGCGGCAGTCGTCTTTCAAACCGGGCTGCTCAATCAGCATTTCCGGCGTGGGCTCAGGTTCCGAGAGCTTCGAAATGCGGAAATTGGATTCGATCACTGTATTGACGTAGGTCGCAACGGTTCGGTGATATTTGAGGACGTCGTCTGCCAACCATCGGGCGTGGCGCGGACCTTCCCGTTGATAGCCGTCCACCGGCCAGTGCAATCGGTCGCCGTTAGGCCCGTAACACCATTGTTGGGCCGCGAGTGCGGTGAATATGGGATGTTCGACTGAAAACACAAACGTCCCGCCGGCGGCTAGGCACCGGTAGATCTTTTGGCACACGAGGTCGAAACTCTCGACATAGTGCAGCGCCAACGAACTGATCACCACGTCGAACTCGTTCTCAACAAAGTCGATGTCCTCAATCGCAGAGCGGCGATATTCGATCTCCGGGTCATCCGTAGTGGCTGCGGCGCGCGCGAGCATTTTTTCCGATAAGTCCACGCCCACCACCGACCGGGCGTGCTGCTGGCGCGCGTATCGGCAATGCCAGCCAAAGCCGCAGCCAAGATCGAGCAAACGCTTATGGTGAAGATCTGGAAGCAATGCCCGGAAGGCGTGCCATTCCTGGGCTTCGTCCAACCCGCCGATCGAACGCCGCATCTCACTGTACTCGGCAAAAAACTCGGGTTCGTCGTATTTGTTCTGCTTCATGGAAATCGGCAAGAAACATTCGATTCACGGCGCCGATCTCGTCCAATACAACTTCCTGACCAGAGATTCGAGCGAGATCAATTGGTATCTGGCGAACTATGTTGGCTGTCCCGCGCCAAAGCCGGGTCAGAAGTACGATGAATTCCTTGGAGCGCTCTACGACGAAACGAAAAACACGGGCGTTATCTTCATTCCGAAGCCTTCCAGGATGGCGATCCACTGGCCAAAGGTAAATACTCCTATTGGCTGAGCGCCAACCTGATTGCGGTTAAAAAATAGTTGGGGAGCGAGGAGTTCCTGGCTCCTAAAACCCACTGAGTGTTACGGTCAGCGCTTCGAGAAGCGGTTGCATTGTCTGGACGGATTCATCTCCCATATTGGAGATGCGAAATGTCTTGCCCTTGATCTTTCCATAGCCACCGTCGATCTGGAATCCGTGTTCTTCCCGAACCCGTTTTGCGAACGTTGCCACATCAATTTCTCGATTGTTTTTGACACAGGTCAACGTGACAGATCGATACCCTTCCTGGGCGAAGAACTCGAATCCATTTGCATTCACCCATTCGTGAACGAGGCGATTGGTGCGGAGGTGGCGTTCAAACCGATTCTCAAGGCCTTCGGTGAAAATATCTTCGAGCTTCGACCGCAACGCATAGATGTGCGGGATTGTCGGAGTACTTGGCGTCATGAATTCTTCGGCATTTCTCTTGAATTCAATCAGATCAAAATAGTACCCGCGATCGCCGAGTTGCGCGGCGCGGTCGAACGCTGCTTGAGAAGCTGCAAAGAGGGACAAACCCGGAGGCAGGGCCAACGCCTTCTGGCTGCCGGTCAGCATGAGATCGATGCCGAGTTCGTCCATCGGGATGGGTAGAGCCGAGAATGACGAAACCGTGTCGACGATAAAGATTACGTCGGGGTATTTGCCCAGGACTTCGCCGATCTCCTTCAGCGGGCTCATGACGCCTGTCGAAGTCTCGTTGTGGATCAGCGTAATCGCGTCAAACTGGCCGGTTGCCAGCTGCGCATCAATTTCGCTCGGATCGACCGGTTTACCCCATTCCACCTGGAGAGGCACGGCGTGTTTGCTGCATCGCTTTGCGACATCGAACCATTTATCGGAAAAGGCCCCGCACATGCAGTTCAGCACTCCCTTCTTGACCAGGTTCCGGATTGCACCCTCCATGACACCCCAAGCCGATGACGTCGACAAGAATACCGGTTGCCGGGTTTGAAAGAGTTGCTGAAGCCCCGGATAAATCCCTCGATAAAGCGCCTTAAAGTCGGCGCTGCGGTGCCCGATCATCGGTCCGGTCATTGCCGCCAGCGTCTTCTGCGATACTTCGACAGGCCCGGGAATGAAAAGCTTGATTTTCTTAGTCATCGGTACCTCTTGAATCTGGGAAAGGCCTTGCAAAACTCAACTCCTTTTTCAAAGGCCCAGCGGGAGAGCCGTGTCGGAGTGATGAAGCGGTGAAGTAAGCCAGTGTCCTTCGGAGCCCTCCCACAACATGTTGGCCCACATCGAATCCGGGTAGACGCCCAAACGGGGTACTCGGCAGAACAGCCCAGGATTGACCCATGGAGCTCTAAGATAAAGCGAGGCACTTCGATGGCGATTGGTTTTGTCCCGGAGGGACAGCACGATAGTAGCCAGGCACGAAGTGCCTGGAATCACGAGGAAAATGGCCCCGTCTAGCGGGACGATTGAACCGATTCTGCCGACACTGGGCCTGACAATGACTTCGACCGTCCCTCCGGGACGGAGCCGCTTTATGTCGATACCCAGGCACTTCGTGCCTGGCTACTATCGTGCTGTCCCTCCGGGACAAAAGCCATTCGCTCATCGAGGCGCCTGACAACTAATTTAGCGCTTATGCCGTCACCCTGGCCACAAAAAATGCTCTAAACGCAGGCGGGTAAGCCGATTTTTAGCTTCTTCGGACCGAGCCCCACGGGTGTTGGCCAGTTTCTCGTAAATCGCAGCGGCAGAACTCCAGGAACGCCGGTCTTCGAGGATCTGTGCCGCATCGAACCCGGCCCGGAAGAACCAGAGTTGGTCGCTTCCACCCTCAGCCGCGAGGACATCGTAATAATTGGATAGGGCACTATCGAGGTTGCCCAGTTTCTCGAAGCATTTCCCTTTCTGATAGAGAGCCTGCTGCTTCCACTCTGTTGGCAATCCTTCGCTCGAAAGGAGCAGGTCAAACGCACTGATCGCTTGCTCATACATCTTGGGCTCTTTTGCTGCGAGCGTGAACAAAGCTTCGCCTTTCCCCTCGAGGGCCTGGTAACGGACGTCCGTGGGTGGGTTCTGACTGAGCAGATCATCGAGTAAAACAATCGCTTCACTTTCGTGCTTCGTCTGGCGCATGGTCGTTGCCTGCTCTAGGCGCGCCTGAAATTTCAACGGCCCGCCGAGCTTGTAGACATCTTCGAAAAGCGAGATGGCACGATCCACCGAGGCGGAGTTGAGACTTTTGCGAGCAGCTTCTCCGGCAAGAAAAAGGGCAGTCTCCACTAACGGCGAATCAGGAGAATCTTCGCTCACGAGCTCGAACTGTGTCTGAGCGTTCGGAAAATCATTTTCCCTGAAATAGAGTTCTCCGAGTTTCAGGCGAACCTCAGCTTTGGCCGTCGAGTCCGGATATTTTTGCAGGTAATCCTGGGCCAGGGCTTGGACCGAGCGAGCGTTTTGGGAGGGGTCAGACGCGGCGACGAAAAATTTGACCCGATCGGTTTTTTCGTCGGCCTGCGGGTCGCCAGTGGCCGCGACCTCGCTGAGCGCTTTACGCGCACCGTTTAAATCGGGCGGTTGGCCGGTCATACGAATCTCTGCCTGAATGAGGTGGGCTTGAGGCGTTTGTGGGTGGTCCGGGAATCGTTTGACGAATCTTCGAAGCGTTTCGTCCGCTGAAACATTACCGGATTTCGCCTCCAGCAAGCCTTTGTCAAAGAGGAGATCCCCAACGAGATCTTCATGTGGTTTCTGTTCCTCAAGCTCGCGAAAGGCCTGCGCAAAAGCAGAGGCGTCGCCGAGTTGCAGACTGCAGATCGCCCAATTGAAGAGAGTGTTCTCCCGATCGAAGCCGAATTTCATCGATAGGCTATGAAAAATGTCGCTCGCCGCAGAGACATTTCCACGAAGGTAATTTGCTTCGCCGAGGAGATAATTGACTCGAAACCGGTCCTGAGGCGGAAGGTTAGGAGATCGCTCAAGGAGATTTTCGAGCTGCTTGACCGCCTCGTCGAAATGCCCAACTTCAATTTGCTGATGCCCTAGAATCAGACAGGCGTTAACAGCGGTCGGGTGATCTGGAAATCGTTCGACGAGCTTGCGGCAGTTCTCTGCCGCCTCGGTGGTCAGCCCTTGCTGAATTTGCAATCGCATTAGATAGAAAAGCGCGTAGGCCGGGCGATCCGGCCCGGAGGTCTCCGGACTTTCTCCGGCCCAGCGTGCGAGCTCTGAAGTCTCCGGGTTATTCTCCTTGGAATAAATCTCGAAGAGATTTTGAAACAGCTCACCGAGAATCGCACTTCTCGGTTGGTCCGAAATCAATTTTTCCAATTCGTTCTCCGCCTCTTCGTACTCCTGTTTTTGAACGAGAACCTTCGCTAAACCCAGGCGCGCGACGGCCACAATGCGGAATGTCCGATCTTCGGGCTCTGCCAGGACTTTACTGAAAGCCGCGGCGGCGTCTGCGAGTTTGCCTTGCTTCAACGCCAGCTCGCCTTCGAGACATATTTTTTCCACCTCGATTTTTCGAGAGTTCGCTTTCAGACTCGAAATGAGTTTTTCCGCCTCGGAAATGTTCGACTCGGTGAGATAGATCTCCGCCGCGATCAGTTGCGCTCTCGGGTCTGCGGATCGCCCATCCGCAATCAGAGGACCGAGAGTCTTCAGAGCAGCCTCCAATTCACCTGTTGCCTTCTGAGTATCCGCGAGGCCCAGTCGAGCTTCGATCGAAAACTCGTTGGTTGAGCCGATGAGTTCCGCGAAATAGTCAGCGGCTTCTTTGAAGCGCCTGGAGCGTAAAGCCTCTTGAGCCTTCAGAAAGGTGGCTTCTGAACCGGTCGCATTTTGCAAAACTTGCGCTGCTTCTTCCATCTTCTGGGTTTCAATGAGGCAGCGGGCAAGGAGTATTCTCGCGGTTTCCGCACGAACCGGTGTTTGTTCAGTCGCCAGGAATTGGCGGAGTTTTGTAATGCTCACTTCCGGTATCCCGGCCCGATGGGCCTGGATTGCGTCATCGAGCAGATCCGCACGTACTACACTGAAAGCGACGGGGAGGGTGATCAGAATTGCGATAAGTAGTCTCATTCAAGGGTGAGGGCTTTCCTCAGATAACGTCCGGTATGACTGGCTTCTATCATCACGACCTGCTCGGGGGTGCCTTGGGCGATGACTCGACCGCCGCCCCGTCCTCCTTCCGGTCCCAGATCGATGACCCAGTCTGCGGACTTAATCACCTCGAGGTTATGTTCGATCACGATCAACGTATTTCCTTGATCACGGAGCTTCAGAAGCACCTCGAGAAGCTTCTGAATATCAGCGAAATGCAGACCGGTCGTCGGTTCGTCCAGAATGTAGACGGTTCTTCCGGTCGCTTTCTTAGCGAGTTCCGCTGCGAGCTTAACCCGTTGCGCCTCGCCGCCGGAGATTTGAGTGCCGGATTGCCCAAGGGTGAGATAACCCAAGCCAACCGCCACCAGCGGTTCAAGCTTGTCAAATATCGCCGGTACATTCCGGAAAAACCGGGCCGCTTCGTCCACGGACATTTTCAAGATATCCGAAATATTCTTCCCACGGTAGGTGATCTCCAGGGTTTCGCGATTGTACCGCGCGCCTCTGCAAATTTCGCACTCCACATAGACGTCCGCCAAAAAATGCATTTCGATCTTGATGACGCCGTCTCCCTGGCAATTTTCGCATCTGCCTCCTTTCAGATTGAAACTGAATCGTCCGCTGTCATAGCCGCGGACCCGGGAACCGGGCAATTGACTGAAAAGTTCGCGGATTGGTCCAAACGCTCCGGAATAAGTGGCGGCATTGGATCGGGGGGTACGGCCGATGGGGCTTTGATCAATCACGATGGCCTTGTCGACCTGGTTAATTCCTTCGATCGAACGATGTGCGCCGGGACGATCTTTGGATTTGTAAAAGTAGCGAAACAACGATTTTCTGAGGATGTCATCCACCAGCGTGGATTTGCCGCTCCCGGAGACGCCGGTGACGCAGACAAGGCAACCTAACGGGAACGAAACTGTTAAATCGCGCAGATTATTTTCCTTGGCTCCGACAATGGTGAGCCAACCGTCTGCGCCCGGCCCAGGAATGCGATCGCGATTATAAAGAAGGCCCTTGGGTAAAACTCTGGCGCGAGGTATCGGGATACGCAGGATGCCGGAGAGATATTGGCCCGTCAGTGATTCAGGGTTACTTTCGATCTCGTGAATGGAGCCACTGGCAACGACTTGACCGCCTCGCGGGCCCGCGCCCGGTCCGAGATCAATGATAAAGTCGGCTGCGCGGATCGTATCCTCGTCGTGTTCCACGACAACTACTGTGTTTCCGAGGTCCCGCAAGTGTTTCAAAGTCGCGAGAAGCCGGTCGTTGTCGCGTTGGTGCAGACCGATGCTCGGTTCGTCCAGCACGTAAAGAACTCCTGCCAGCCCGGAACCGATCTGGGTCCCGAGGCGGATCCGCTGCGCTTCTCCTCCCGAGAGGGTGCCGCTTTCCCGGTTCAGGGTCAGGTAACCGAGTCCGACTTCGACTAGAAAAGTGAGCCGGTTCCGAATTTCTCTCAGCACTTCTGTTGCCACCGCGCGCTGGTGTTTGGAGAGAAGAATGTTTTCGATAAAGGCTTTCGCTTCTTCGATCGTCAATGCGCAGAACTCGTGGGTATTCAGTTCTTTGTCGTTTAAATCCCGAATCGTGACGGCCAGGATTTCGGGACGCAGCCGCGCACCTCGGCAGAGCTTGCATCTTCGGCGCGCCTGGAAGCCTTTGAGGCGTGTCCGGGTAAATTCGCTTTCGGTTTGTTGAAAGAGATTTTCAAGTTGTGCGATGATGCCTTCGAACGGTCTGTTGACGATCTTTTCGCCAAAGATAAACTGGACGGCTCGGTCTCCAGTGCCGGAAAGGAGCGCCTCTTTAAATTCGGTGGGTAGATCGGCGTAGGGAGTTTCAAGGCTGATCCCGAAAAAATTCGCGAGAGCTTTCAATTCGCTGTTGTAATAAGCCTGCATCCTCTTGGCCGCTTTTCGCCAAGGGGCGATCGCGCCGCCGGTGAGAGATTTACTCTGATCCGGAATAACGAGGTCAGGATCGAAAAATCCTTCCGATCCCAATCCCTGGCATTCGAGACACGCGCCAGCCACGCTGTTAAAAGAAAAATGTTTCGGCGTCAGTTCGGGCAACAGGAAATCGGTCTTCGGGTTGCAAAAATTTGTCGAGTAGGGAATATCTTCCCAGTCGGGCTCGTCTGGGCGCTGGCGACTGACGATGATCCGGTTTTTCCCCCACATCAGGCCGGTGTCGACCGAGTCCGCAAGCCGGGTGCGGACACCCTCTCGGATCACTAGACGGTCAACGACGATCTCTATTGTGTGGCGCTGCGTCTTGGCCAGTCGGATTGGTTCGGGTCGGGCTAGCTCGAGGACTTCTCCGTCAATCCGGACCCGAACAAAACCCTCCCGCTTGATCTTTTCGAGGACGTCCCGGAATTCTCCCGGTTCGTGCCGGATGATCGGCGCAATAATCAAAATGCGCGTCTCTTCCGGGTAAGCCAGAATTTGGTCGACGATTTGTTGCGGCGTCTGTTTGAAAATCTTTTCGCCGGTCACCGGATCATGAGGCTGCCCAATCACGGCAAACAAAACCCGCAGATAGTCGTAGATTTCTGTCGTCGTCGCGATAGTCGAACGAGGATTCGCGACAGAGCTCCGTTGTTCGATCGCAATTGCCGGCGAAAGCCCTTCGATGAAATCGACATCCGGCTTCTCCATCTGGTCAAGAAACTGCCGGGCGTAAGCCGACAGGCTTTCGACGTATCGGCGTTGCCCTTCCGCATAGAGCGTGTCGAAGGCGAGAGAAGATTTGCCCGATCCACTCATGCCCGTGAAAACGACCAGTCGTTCTCGAGGAAACTCGACACTGACGTTTTTTAGATTGTGTTGGCGGGCGCCAATTATGCGGATCTTCTCAGCAGCCATCGGTTGAAATCCGGTAAACAGTCACCAAAGCATAAGAGTCCGCCTTGCACTAGTGTCCTGTCCCCGAAATACCTCCTATTTCGAGGACAGGACATTGGTGTACCGTCTCCTAAATCCCTTGAGCTTCGCCGCAGGTTTCGCCGCGACGGATTTTTCAAGGCGCAAGCCAAGTGCCGCTATCTGGGCCATAACGGTCGATCCGCCGCGGCGGAAGAAAAACAGCCAACCGCCTGCGGCCCGGAGGGTTGCGTTGAAAATGGGTCGGCTGTTTTCCGGTGGCCGCCGGATCAGTCACGTATCGATCCATTCGACGCGCTGTCGCTTGCTCATGGCAAGCCATCCGAGGCAAATGAGGTGAACACAGGTGACACGGGCCGCGTGAGGAAGCGCGTCGAATGCCCTGAGCAAGCGACAGCGCGTCGAATGGGCCAGATATGCTCCTTTAGCGCCAGTCCGGCTCGGACCGCCTCGCAGACGACCCATTTTGAACGCAACGAAACTCAAGGGATTTAGGAGACGGTACACGAGGCTTCATCACTGATAAAGCGCCGATACGGGTTCCCCGGGGAGGTGGATTACTCCGCGGTGATGCCAAATTTCTGCAAACGACGGTAAAAGGCGCTCCGGCTGAGCCCAAGATCTTTGGCAGCGAGCAGAGCATTCCCGTTGTGCCGAGCAAGCGCACGGTTGATCATGAATAGCTCGGCCGCTTCTAAATTCATCTCCTCGAGTGGCGGCGCCTTGGCAGGGGTGCCGCGAATGCCAAGATCCACCGCCTGAATCACGTCGGAACGCGTTAGTAGAACCGCCCGCTCCATCACATGACGCAACTCGCGTACATTGCCAGGCCAGGCGTACGTCTGCAGTGCGGTGATCGCGTCAGGATGAAATCCATGGATCTGTTTGCGGTAACGTTGCATCAACTCCGTCAGGAATTCCCCGGCCAAAGATGGAATGTCCTCCGCTCGTTCCCGGAGAGGAGGCAAATGAATTTGAATCGTATTAAGGCGGAAGAAGAGATCTTCGCGAAATTTGCCGCTCTCGATTTCATTCTGCAGTTCTGCATTTGTGGCGGTCAAGATTCGCACGTCCGCACGACGCGTCTTCGAAGAGCCGACTCTCTCAAACTCTCCGGTCTCTAACACGCGCAGGAGCTTTGCTTGCTGGGTCGGGGTGAGGTTTGCGATTTCATCGAGGAACAGAGTACCGTTATCAGCCAGCTCGAACCTGCCAGCTCGGTCGGTGCGAGCGTCCGTGAACGCACCTTTCACATGACCGAACATTTCACTTTCGAAAACGCCTTCGGGCAACCCTCCCATGTTCACCGTGATCAAGGGCTGAGCAGAACGCAAAGACGCCTGGTGCAGCATTCGCGCCACCACACCTTTCCCGGTACCGTTTTCCCCGGTGATCATGACGTTCGCATCCGAGGGCGCCACTTGTTCGACCATCTCCCGGACCTGTCGCATTGCGGGCGATGTGGCAACGAATCCGGCCGTGGGCACCTGGGAGGATCGCAACGTGCTGTTCTCCGCTTCAAGGCGCTCTTTACCGCGCAGCGCATCGCGCAACGCGAATTGCGTCCGGAGAATGGATAAGAGTCGTTCATTTTCCCAGGGTTTCTGCAGGAAATCCTTGGCGCCAAGCCGAACCGCCTCAACCGCCAGTTGGATCGACGCATAGGCTGTCATCACCACCACGGGTATCGAAGAATCGATCGCGCTAATCTGTTTGAGTAAATCCAGACCTTCTTTTCCGGTCGCGATGTCTTGGCGATAGTTCAGATCGATTAGAACAACGTCAAAATCTTCCTTCCCGAGTTTCGCCACCACTGCGGCCGGCGAATTGACCGTAACCGTTTCATAACCTTCCGCCGAACAAATGAATGAAAGGGCTTTTAAAACTTCCGGTTGATCATCGGCGATTAACACACGTGGAGCAGGCATGACAGAGACTAAGAAGACTATTTTCTCCCCCGAGGTTCAAGTGGATTAAGACCCCAATCGTCCTCGAAGTCTTTGGATGTGGGAAATTACTGGTAATACAAATTTTCTCTTCGCAGTGCTCTTTTATTGCACAAACCGGCAAACATACGTACAAAGGGGAAAACTCTTAATGAAGCGTTGGTTGTTTGTTTTGGTAATGGCGGTTGCATTCGCACCCGGGTTCGTATCGGCACAGGAAACTGCTTATAAGGCGTTGCGGGCAGTGGGGGCACAGCACGGGGAAAAGGCTTTGAATGAGGTCACGGCGATTGTCGGTAAGGCGGGCAGGCCGCAGCCAGTCGCTTGGCGGATAACGCTCGAAGACCCTGCGGCGCGTGGCGGGGAGCGTGAATTTGATGTCGTCTCTGGACGGATCTCGTCTGAGCGGACTCCGGCCCGGTCAGCCGCGTCAGGATCAACTCCAATTGAATTAACAAAGTTGAATCTGGACTCTGACGGAGCTTTTCGGACCGCTGAACAGGCGGCTAGCCGCAATCAAGTCGGTTTCGACAGTGCGAATTACCGGCTTTCTGTGGATGCCGCGTCGGGGCAGCCAGTCTGGACCGTGGAGATGTTTGATTATGAGCAACGTCCGGTCGGGACCGTGCGGGTAGCCGCTGGCAACGGGACTTTACTCAGCGCCGGGAACTGGGTTTCGGAAGGTAAGGTTGCTCGTGGTCAACAATCGCGGCAATCTTCCGATGCCGAGGCGTTAGCCGGGCCACCGCCCCCTCCTGCGAACGGAGAGGTCAATCCTCCGCCGGATTACCGCCAGAAGGAAGCTTCTTCGGAAGACGATTCTGACGGGCACACCGGCGAAACTGTTGGTGAGCGGGCAAACCGATATGGTTCTTCGGTCGTCCAGTTCGGCCAGGGTGTCGTTCACAAGACCACCCG